>NZ_JBQKUL010000043.1:0-37661 GCF_054968565.1 Pseudoalteromonas sp. G5_S1_54_S4
GTAATAGGTGTCGTAAAGTTCACCACGTGATTGTGCATCCTCCGCCTCTTCACGCGACATAAATTCACCATCAGCGATAATATTGCCCATACCATCATTCAATTTATCTAGTTGCTCGTTTTCTTTCGACGACTGCTCATCGCTTGTAAATATACTTACCAACAAGTAGATAGCCCCGACCAATACACACACAAACGTTTCAAGCATATTCATTCCTCCAAACTAAATTCGTTGCAAAAGCAAAAGCTAAGGATTCCTTAGTATCTAGATTCAATTAAAGCTAAGAAACTCTTAGTTTTCAAGTTAAGAATAATAAATAATGAAAACTAATGACGAATCACCATTTCCAAAGCGCTTAAAAGAGGCAAGAAAAGCAAAAGGGCTATCACAAAAACAGTTAGGTATTTTAGCTGGAATGGATGAGTTTGCGGCATCAGCAAGAATGAACCAATACGAAAAAGGCGTGCATGCTCCAGACTTTAAAACAGTAAAAGCACTTGCTGATATTTTAGAGGTGCCCACTGCTTATTTGTATTGTATTGAAGATGAGCTGGCAATTGTTATTAGGGAATGGTGCTTATGATACCTCCCCCATGCGTCTTCACCTCAAATAACTATCCCTTATAGAGGTTATTTGAAAGCTCCTTTGTTAAGAAGGCCTTTTATCAATTGCTAAGCTTCTCCATAACATCTTGTGTATATAGACAATAGAAGTTTGCTCTATGAGTTTAGGAGTTAAGTTTTGAGTTCTATCATGGCTCCACTTTACAGTGCTGGTCCCATCAACTTTGATACCAACAATGCCTATTTTATATAGCGTATACAAAATATTCTGCCTAACTTGAGTCATGAAGGAGAGAGATGATGGATAGCTAGATTTGACATAGTCATGTGCGCTTTTGACGGCCAAATCACCTTGCTCTTTAGGGATTTCTATTAATCCCAAAATAACTTGCTCTAATTCTTCATCTAAAATGCTAGAAACTTTAAATTTACTATTTTTATGATGTAATAGTTCAATATATTTTTCTAACAATTGGTGCTCAGTTCGCCATTCAAATTTAAGCGACTCCAAACGCCCTTGAGAATAAGCTAGTTCTGCTTGCTTAATCATTGAACCTGTAATTTCAGTTTTTCCTTGTGCTTCAATAAGACACTCATTAACAAATATAATAGCATCTCTGGGCCTCATCAATGTCCTATCTAAAATATAATCAAGAGGTGTAACCTTATCTATTTTATTCGGAAAGATATCTTCAAAAAAAACTTCACTATTAGTGTATTTGTTCTTTAGTAATTGATTAATCCTCATATCTAACAGGCTTTTGAGCTGAGGACGATTCCATCCCATTTTTAAATAAAAACTATTGTACTTCTCCGGTTGAAAGCCTGAATCTTTAGTCTTATCCAGCACTCGATGAAGCAAGTCTGTTCTAAGAGTAATAACTATTTTTACCGGTTTTATTGCTCTAAACTTTTTAATTGTTTCAATTAAAGCTTTGATTAACTTATATCTAAGCTCATCATCTACCCAGTTTTCATCAAGTCTATCTATAACAATAAATGTTTTTTGCTTTCGGTCATTAAAAATATCATCAGCAAGAATATTTACCAACTTTGCTAATTTTTCAATTTGGACAGTATTTACAACTTTTTTTCCATGGTGGATTACTTCTGACTTAACCTCTTCTGTCATTGCCCCTCCTGCACCTCCAGTGATTTTTACACCTGGTACATTTGAAGAAATCGAAGATTTTAGGCTTGCTTCAAGCTTTTCTGTTAATTCTTTGATTCTGGTTTCAGTATCGACCCAAAATTTGTCCCCCCACTCTTCAATATACTTTAAGGCTTGTTGTTTTTTATAATTACCTGACAGTAGGTTGGTTATTAAATCAATGAAGTTGGTTTTTGCTTGAATGGAGTCAATGTTATATTTATATTTGATAAGCTCAACTGCAAAAGTATGCTGCCAAAGCAAATTATAAAAAATATCTAAATTTACACCTAAACCCTCAAAGAAATTTAAGACTGTAGAATTTGAAATATGTCTTAACGCTAAAGATTCAGGTTCAATCCTAATAACATTTTCAGAGCTACTTTCCAGTTGCTCCAAAAGAGCACTCTTTCCAATGCCTGTTCGACCTAAAACAATTGATTGCGGGGCTTCTGTATTTTCTATAACTTCAAAGTCACCAATATCAACAAAACAATCAGCTAAGAAGTTTAAATCGTTTTCTGCATCTGCCTCACCAATAGACATATGCTTCTTAAATACAAAATCTTGTTTAGGACTTTTCGCCATTCTATTTCCATATAAACCTAAGAATCTTCAACCTATATACTTTCACATGTTGGGCAAAACTTAAACTATGTTGATTAAAATAGCTTTAAGATTTGAATTTTTAAAATGAGGCATCATGAGCAATGGCCTCCTCTTTTCTGGGCTTCGCCCATACCCCGCTATGTAGAAGCCTAAAATAGGCTCGCACATAGCGGGGTATGGGCTCTAGAGCATCTTATACGCAGATTTTTATTTGCAGATTGAAATTTAAATTAAAGCTGCTAATCTAAATATTAATCAAGCCCTTCGGGCAAGAAAAAAACAGGCGCTTTTCTGCTGCCTTCAACACGATGTTACATTCTCTGTAACCCCCATTTCAGAAGCTTTCAGCTTCATCATAAAACCAAGTATTTTGATTTTTAGGCGCGATCAGTCCGAGCCTTACGCATGCGTAAAACAGGGGCGAATAGGCGTTAGCCGCTGAGCTTTATCAGCCAGTTTTTCTTACAATCACACCGGAGAATAACTATGACCTTTAATGCTAAAGCAGAAGCATTGCGCCTAAAAAATGAGAAAAAATTGATCAGTAAAAAACGATTTAAGCCATCCAAGCTCGATAAACATAAACAACGACTTCTAGCTCTTTACGAAGAAGATACGAATATAGCCAACCTACAAAGATGGCTCTTGCGTAAAGGAGTGAGAGTACATTGGACAACTGTAAAACGGTGGGTTGGTAAAAATGCCTAAGTTCGCAAAACCAGAAACGCAAGCAGAAAAGCTAGCTAAAAACTTATTTAAGCACAAAATTATTAAATCTCTAGGTACTGCTCGAAGTTATAAAACTGCACTTATCAAAATAGCTCGGTGGTCAAAAGATATTGGCATTAATGGTGTGCAAGGTATGAGCCTTCAAGATGCTTATAAATATCTTGATTACCGTAGTGAGTTTGCAGGCCAAAAAACACTGGATATGGAACGGCAAGCAATTCAAGCTATGTTTAAACTCAACGGCAAACTTGGTCCTAAAGAAACACTGACTGTAATAAAATCCGAAAAAGAGATAATCGAAAAGTCTCGCGCCTACACTCCTGCTCAAGCTCATGCTATTAGTGAACATCAAACTAGAAAGTATAATTTATCTACACAAATAGCCTACGCAGCAGGATTAAGAGCCCATGAGCTATTAACTATAGCCAGAGTATCAGAGCGAAAAGCAGATAGCCGTCCAGCGCTAGACAGCAAATGGCTTGGTCGAGAAGGTAGTATTTATACAGTGAAAGGCAAAGGTGGCCTAATCCGTGATGTACTAATACCTAACGCACTGGCTACACAGCTGGAACAAAGGCGCTTAGCACAGCCTATAACGGTTCGTGATAGGGAAATTAACTATTTGCAACGTTATGATATTGGTGGTGGTCATAAATGGTCATGCTCATTCTCAAAAGCATCTAGCCGCACACTTTTTTTTTCTAATGGCGGACATGGCCTCAGGCATAGCTACGCGCAAGAGAGAATGGCTGAGCTAAAAAGCTTAGGTTTAAGTAGAGCAACGGCTCTCGAAACTGTATCGCAAGAGCTTGGCCATTTTAGAGCTGAAATTACTGAGGTTTATTTAAAGTAATAACTTTTCCCGAAGCTTTAAAGCCTCTCGTTGCTGCAACCATACAGTTTAGACTTTCAAGACAAACCAGTATTTAATAATCAGAGGCATGAACAGCACAAAAATATAACCTATTTAAAGTGCAACCTTTCAGCCTCAATTTGAGCGAAATGATCGGGACTATTAACCGAAATTGAAGGGCAGTTTTTACTCAGTTCTAATCGATATAATCTATCTAAAGGGTTTTCAAGTTTATTTCCTACATAATTTTCTGGCTCTTTCCATTTAGCTGGATAATAATTACACAACGTTTTAAAGAAAAATGCTTTTGGGGTTAAGATCCGATCTACGGGCCATCGATTTTCAGCATGAAACCCAATATGAAAATGAGCAGCTGGATGATAAAATTTACAGTGTTGATCTAAAGATAAATCGTAGCGAATTACTGGAATATCACTCATAAAATCAGCCTCTGATGTGAGCTGGTCATATTCGATTTCAGAAATTTCATCATTTTGGAGTAATTCCAAAGCATCTCTACGCTCTGATAGATACCCAGTAAATCTATATGGATTTGGATAATAAGCTAATCTCACGTCACGTTCAGGCTCTGTTTCTGTAAACTGGAACACTGCTTTATCGGTTAGCATTAAATTGAATGATTGATAAGAAACAATAGCATCATAGACCTCCTTATAAGATTTAGCCCGACGGGTCATATGCTTTACTTCTGCAGGAGCAGTAAAAGAGTTACTGGCACCTGCTTGCAGCAATACCCCATATTTATCAGCTAAAGCGATAGTCGCCTTAATGCTTTGATTAAAGCTTTGACGAATCATCGGAAACTGCATCTTTGAAATCAAATCCAAATTCTATTTGCAACTGCTCTTTTGTATAGCCTTGCTCAATTAGCTCACTATAAGCCTCTTGGATTTTTAATATTTGCTGAGGTTTTTCATCATGGTCCCTTTTTATTTTTTCAGTATCAGGAACTGTGAACCGTAAACTCGGACTATTGGCTATGCTTTGCTTAATTTCAGAAAAGAATCCTTCAACTCTACTACCTATCCCACTAACTTTTAACCAAGCCTTAGTTCTAGTAAATGCAGTGAATATTTTATTTCTACCACTCCGAGTATTTCGTATAGGGAAAAGAGCATCAAGACCAATTGCGTATACCTCTATTGATTCATTACCTTTGGCTCTATGCACTGTAGTGAAGGTAACCATATCTTCTAACTTGAAAGGTGGAGCAGCTGAGGAAGATGTCAGCAAATTATTCGAACGTATCCCCCTAAAAGAAAGTGTTTTGGATAACTCTGAAAAGTATGCCTTCGCATTTCTATCATCCATTGAAATTACCATAATGTCATGAGGCTTGAGACCTTGATTAATTGAGCTCTCAATACTGTTCGCGATCCACATACATTCTTTTTTAAGGTCACTCGCTTGATATAACTCTATTAGCTCATCAGGAGTTTGCTGTTCATAAATTGATAACGGACTGTTTTGCCTATCTCTTGTGATAACGGTTTCATCTCCAACTGTTAAGTCGAATCCATCTTCTAAGCGATAACCAACATCATTCCAGTGAGCTTCATTCTCAAGTGTTTGTACTGGCGACTGGCTATATAATCCAAAGCCTAATGCATGCGCAGTGATGAGAACTTCTAAAGGGTTTCTGTAGCATTTATATAGTATTAGGTCATTTGTTTGCCCAAACCCTAAACTTTTACTTAGCTCTTTAAGATCTATTTTTGGTTGACCACTTTCGTCATGCCCAAACAGTTCCTCAGGAGTTCTTTGATAAACGTTAAAAATAGACTGCAATTCATCATAACCCCATATAATATTCTTAAACTTAGCTTCATCACCTTTTGATAATTCAAAACATAATTTGAAAAAACTATTCGGTAAATCCTGTGCTTCATCTATTAATATGT
Source organism: Pseudoalteromonas sp. G5_S1_54_S4 (assembly GCF_054968565.1). Lineage (NCBI taxonomy): Bacteria > Pseudomonadati > Pseudomonadota > Gammaproteobacteria > Alteromonadales > Pseudoalteromonadaceae > Pseudoalteromonas > Pseudoalteromonas sp. G5_S1_54_S4. Next base: position 5,828 of record NZ_JBQKUL010000043.1, read on the forward strand.
AATCATATTTACTTTTTACTGGCCGTGATAGAACATGCTTACAGACTTCATTAAATGGGTCTTGACTGTTAAGGGTTTTAGCCTGAGGGAAAGAAAGAGGGTTTATATCATTATCTATACACGCATTATAACAGACACCATCAATAGACTTTCCCCCCCATGCATGATGGATATCTATCATCTCCCAATTAGGCTCTGAGCCAGCAAAGTGACGATAAAATTTACCGATCATTTCTACTATTAATCCATACAAACTTTTTGTATAAAAAGTAAATAGTATCTTTTTGGCCGGATGTTGTAAGTGTATATGAGCAACTTTCATAGCAAGTACAATCGTTTTACCAGATCCCGCTAAACCTCTAATTCTTTGAGGGCCATTTATTAAGCTAATAGCTATTTTCCTTTGCTCAATATCAAAGTTAGCAATTTCGTTTTCTAACTTTATTAAGATGTTTAACTTTGATCTCGGATCTTCTGAAATTTTATTACGCTTTATTGACTTACTAAGTGCCTTAGCACCTTCTATTATTGATCTAACTTCACTAAAATGTTCTTCTGAAATAGGCTCTTCAAGATGAAGATCTGAAAGTACATCATTTATTCCAGTCAAAGAAGTTAGTATTTCACTATCACCTTCGAATTCAACATCCTGATTACAGAATAAATAGCTTTCAATATCAACAGCAAGTTTTCTCTTATTAATTCTCAGCATCTTGCTTTTTTTAATAGCAGCCTCTATGAAATTATAGACCTGACTTAAATTTTCATCATCACCTTCAACAGATGAAGCTGTTGTACTAGAAATAAGCACTATTCCATGATTTTTCGATAGGAGGGCTATCTTAGATTTTACAGAGTGATCCTCATAATCCTTGAAAACAGGAAATCCATAATAAAGAATCGCGTCTTCAATATTAAGACTATCTTTGTTACTTTCGAGAAAATTAAGTAATTCGTTATCGATACCTTGAGGTTCAATCTCTGTTGCTATTATCTTTTCCAAGACGATGTCCATTTTAATAAATATAGATGCATATTGAGATTATCATCAAAGGTAAGCTAATTGAACTGATTTAATAAGAGCATTCTTAGGGTGTTCATTTGGTAAATTTCTAGATATACCTATGAACAATATTTTAATAATTGATATGGAAGACTAAATCTCCCACTAAACGGAGTCATATGAATGATAGGAGCTATATACTTAAATCTTGCTTAAATACTTTAAATATAATTATACTAAAAAGTAGCACAGAGGTAGCACAGGGTAATTTCTGTTAGTAGGTGTTTACTTGGGAAGCTTGTAAAAGTGGTGGCCCCTCGCAGACTTGAACTGCGGACCTAACGATTATGAGTCGTGTGCTCTAACCAACTGAGCTAAGGGGCCATCTTTGTATAACTGTAAGCAGTTAATTTTTGAAGCGTTTAGCCACAGAGCGACTAAAGCGGGTTGCAGTATAAAAAGTTTTTAGGGGCTTGTCACTAGCAAAAAGCTTTATTTTAACAATCAAGGGGCTAACTGCTCAAATAGTAGGCTTTGAGGTTTTGTTAGTGATGAGTTTTGTAAAACAAATCCATTTATTAATAGCAGCCTGAGTAACTAATACACATACCTTTGGGAGCACTTAGCAACTCAGTATTAAATGTCCTGCTATGCTGCTACATTATTTTTTGGCAATAATGTAAATCGCATGAATTAATCCAGGGAAATAGCCGAGCAAAGTTAGCAAAATATTTAACCAAAAATGCATCCCTAGTCCTACCTGTAAAAACACACCCAGTGGTGGTAATAAAATAGAAAAAATAATTCTAATGATATCCATAATTTAATCCTTATAATGTTAGCAAAGCAAAAAGCCCAGCAGGGCTGGGCTTTAGTATAGTGTATTATTCTGCAATAACAGTTAATTCATCAACTACCTTGCGAACATCTTCAGCGTTTTTAGCAATTTCCATCGCTAATTGCTTTTCAGCATCAGACTCAACTGTACCTTTAAGAGTTACCACACCATTATCGGTATCAACATCAATGTCTGTACCACCTACTTCAGAATCAAATAAGTAACGTGTTGTGATCACTGTAGTGATTTTAGCATCTGTTAAATCACTTTCAGTGTCGTTACCCATCATTTCAGAGTCATGCTTCTTCATGTCGGAGTTTTTTACCACAGTTAGACTGTTTTCAACGTCAGTTACACCATCTAGGCTTAGCACAAGTTCTTCAGCAAGCTCTTTATCTACTTCGCTGTTTACTTTACCTGTTAGCATTACCTTGCCGTTTTTTACGTCCGTGTTGATATCAAAGTTATTTAGATTGGTGTTCATAAGCAATACTGTTTCTGCTTTCCCATCAATCCAAGCATCTTTGCTTTCGTTTTCCCAACTGCTTGCCTGAGCGCCCATTGCGGTTGTTCCTAATACTAGGGCTGCAATCATAGACTTATTAAATGTTTTCATAATCGTTCTCCTTTTGATTAAAGACACTTAAGCTAATGCGAGCATCGGGCCAACATTTTATAACCTTTAATTTCAATAGGTTAATTTAAAATAGTAGATATTGGCTTAAACCTACTAAGTAAACATTTACAGACTATTGCGTAAAAGTTTCTCGAATAGCGAAACTTACTAAATAATTGTATATTTGGTTAATCTGTCGTTAATATAATAAAGGGTCAAAAACCCAAAATTATAAACCACTGAATTTAAACAATTTAATGTTTGGTATAAGGCTTGCTTTGAAATAACCAGCAACCATAAAAGGATAATTTAAATGTCTGTTAAAATTGAAGACCGCCCTATTGAGCAAGTTCGTGAGCAAGTGATTGATCAGCTCATTTATAACTACAGCCATGGTGTTATTTCTGTAGAAGCATTTGAAAGGCGCTTAGACGACGCCATGGCAGCGAGTGACAATAAAGCACTTATGGATCTCGTTGAAGATTTAACCTTAAATACTGACCAGCAATATAAGGCGCAAAAGCACTCTCAGTTTACACCTAATTATAGCGCGCAGCATGAGACTGATGAAGAGCCACTTACATTAAGAAGCATTCTTGGTTCGAGTGAACGAAGCGGCCAATGGGTAGTTCCTCAAAACATTTATATAGAAAACTACATGGGGTCAATCAATCTTGATTTTACGGATGCTATTTTTACCCACCAACATGTCACTATTCACGTTAATTGTTATTTTGGCAGCGAAGAAATATATGTACCAGAGCACGTTAATGTAGTTTCTAAAATGTTTTGTATTTTAGGCAGTTTTGAAAATAAAACAGTGTCACTTAATAAGCGCCAAGGGCCAACGATTCACATTGAAGGAAAAACTGTTTTAGGCTCTGTGGAAGTTAAAGTTAAACGCACTATTAAAGAAAAATTTATTAGCTTTGCAAATGATCTAAAAACTCAGCTTGGCATACATGGTAAACATTATTAAATATGCTAAACATTGAATGAAGCCATAATAGTTGGCTTCATTCATATTATAAGTCGTTATTTCGCTCACTAGGTACATCACTCATGTACTCTACAAACTCAACTTCAAACCCTGCGGGATCAATATAATAAATGTTTTTTCTAAATGGATTTACAGCACCTTCTTTACTTATTGCAAAGCCCGCATGTTTTAGGCGCGCTATTACTGCATTTAAGTTATTGGTTACATAGGCAAAGTGTGCCAAACCAATTTGATGTCCTGATAGGTCGCGGTTTTTCCCTTCACCGTGATCGCTTATAGCAATATATTGCTCGTTATCACCAAAATGTACCCAGCGCCTTGCTTTACCATACCAAGTTCCTTCCCCCTCACTTCTAATTGACCAATAGGGAAACGCTGCTTGGTAAAACTTAAGCATGGCGTTTATGTCACTAACAACTAAATTTACGTGTTCTAATTTCATAACTTTCTTCCTATTAATTGAATATAGAACATCATAAAACCTCAAGTTAACTTTAGGTAAAGCGCTAATTTACAAATTTATTGTCTGTTTTTATTCCGATAAATATATTGAAAGATCATGCCTGTACAAAAAACACTCACAAGTATTTAGGCTTTATGGTTTACTTTATGGCAAAAACCGCTAAAATACGCCGGCTTAAATATATAAACGTTCTTTTACAACCCAAAGGTAATACCATGCATCCAATGTTAAACATTGCGGTTCGCGCTGCGCGTAACGCAGGCAAGCTTATTCTTCGTGCAAGTGAAGACTTATCAAAAGTTGAAGTGCAACAAAAAGGCACTAATGATTTAGTTACGAACATTGATAAAGAAGCCGAAGCCGTAATTCGTGACACTATTTTACGTTCTTACCCTGATCACTGCATCGTTGGTGAAGAGTTAGGCGAACACAAAGGTAAGGATGCTGATTACCAATGGATTGTTGACCCACTTGATGGCACAACTAACTTCATCAAGGGTATCCCTCATTTCGCAGTATCTATTGCACTTAAAGTTAAAGGTCGTTTAGACCAAGCCGTAATTTACGATCCAATTCGAGGCGAACTTTTCACCGCTTCTCGTGGTCAAGGCGCACAGTTAAACAGCAAACGTTTACGTGTATCTAAAACGGTTGAACTTGCCGGTTCTGTTCTTGCAACAGGTTTCCCTTTCAAACAAAAACACCACTTAGATGCCTATTCTGAAGCGTTTAAAGCATTATTCGTACATACCGCTGATATTCGTCGTGCAGGCTCTGCAGCACTTGATATGGCGTATGTTGCAGCGGGTCGTGTTGATGGTTTCTTTGAAATTGGTTTAAAACCGTGGGATACAGCAGCAGGCGAGCTATTAGTTAAAGAAGCTGGCGGCATGGTTGTTGATTTTGCTGGCGGTAATAACTACAACGTGAGCGGTAACGTTATTTGTGGTGCACCTAAGCTAACACAAGCGATTGTTCGTGAAATGCGCCCAGTATTATCTGAGTCGTTATTACGTTAATCGTAATACCGCACTTAAAAAAAAGGAGCCTAGGCTCCTTTTTTGCTTTTTGTTAGCCACTTTTTTTACTATTGGATAAACGCACAACAGCGGGTGCAGGCCTTCTTCGATTACAAATAAATAAGTAGCTGTGACGATAACGTTTTGCTTCTTTTTTAGCATCTGTGGCTAATGCCGCTACTTGATGGCTATTTTTACACTGCTGCAGATCCGGCTCAACTAAACCTATCGATAATGTAAGTAGAGGTACAAACTGCTTTTCGCCCTCTCGATTAGTTGCCCAATACCCTTTTCCAGCAATATGCTCTGGCGTAAAAAATACGCGTGACTGCAATTCAAATTGCGTGATAATGGTATTACAAACCTCCACCGCATCTTTTTTTTCAAACACCACCATAAAGTCATCGCCACCAATATGCCCGACAAAGTTAGCGCTGTGCGCACACGCTTTTACAGTCACATCGGCCAGAAGTTTTATCACGCTGTCCCCACTGGCATAACCATACAGATCGTTAAATTGTTTAAAATGATTTAAATCGATATAAGCTAGTGAAAATGGCTGTTTATGTTGCAGACGCTGCTCTATTACTTCACTAATTGCCACATTACCCGGTAACATGGTCAGAGGGTTAGCATGTTGGGCGTGGCGGATTTTTTCAGCGGTAATGTGCTTTAATATGTCCCTGAGCGGTGCCAAACCTAAATATTTATTATTACTTGTGATAACAATATGGCGACGAATATCAAAGTCTTGCTCTGTTATTTGCTGAGAGACAATATCAAGCATTTGATTTTCATCAACCACTAAAGGCTGTTTATCCATTAACTCAGTGACTTCACATTTATCATAAAGTGCATGCCCGTATGGCGCGGCAAACACTTCTGTTAGCTGATCTTTGTGTAACAGCCCTATTGGCTGCTGATTGCTATTTAAAACGGGTAAGCTAATTATGCGTTTGTCTTGCTCAAAAAGCGCATGAGCTTCTTTACAACGCGTATGACTGCTAATGGCAGGCTGAGCAACAGCAAGCACCCCGATAGCCATTGATTGTTCAAACTTTGAACCTGCTTGAGTCGATGTAAATGCTTGTAACTGCTTACAGTTATAGTCATAGCTTGGTTGTTGGGTGGGTCTTTCTAACAAAAATCCCTGAACATGACTTATGCCTATACTTTTAACTAAATCGAGTTCTTCAGTACGCTCAATTCCCTCAGCAATCACCGCTGTATTTGTTGCCCGCGCTAACACCACAATTGATTTTAGAAATTCTTTTTTAACTTCGCTTTGATCGCAATGATCAATAAAGTAACGATCAATTTTTACAATATCTGGGCATAACTGCGACCATTGCTTTAGACCGGAATAACCTGCACCAAGATCGTCAATAGCAATAGTGAAGCCTAGCTCTCGATAATGAGCAATGGTTTTTAACAGTAAAAAGCCATCATCTACTTTTTCTTGTTCGGTGACTTCAATCACCACACGATTAGCCGCAAGACCAAACTGTTCAATTAAATGTAAGGTTTCGCCTTTAGGGTGGCTCGGATCGAGTAGAATTTTTGGGCTGACATTTAAAAATAACTTCCCTTGTAGATTTAGTTTTACAAAGTTTTCTATGGCGCGAGAACGGCATAAAAGCTCAAGCTCTGAGATCAATTGATATTTATGAGCCGTTTCGAATAGCTTATTTGGCATCGCTAATGGGCTATTTTTAGGGCCTCGACTCAGCGCTTCATACCCAATAATAGATTGCTTAGTTATATCAAAAATAGGTTGGAACAAGGTTGTTATTGCCCCTTGTTGTAAGATTGACTCTAAGGCTTTACGTTGCTCAGTCACTACTAGCTCTGATCAAAATTAAATAAGAGTGATAAAATATCAAGCTCGTATGACAATTATATGTCTTACACGCTAAGCAATAAAAAACCGCTCACAAGGAGCGGTTTTTTAAAAAGGATAATTTAATCTCAATTAAGGCATTGAGTCTAAATCGGCACCTTCTTTTTCAATCACCTCTGGTATTAAATCTTCTTTACTTACGCCCATGGCAATAGCCACCGAGCTGGCAACGTAAACTGAAGAATAAGTACCAATAAATACACCAAATAATAGTGCGGTAGCAAAGCCATGAATAGTTTGGCCGCCCCATACAAAGAGTGCAATCAATACTAAAATAGTGGTAATTGATGTAACTAAAGTACGATTAAGTGTTTGCGTAAGTGACAGGTCAATAATTTCAATGGTGTCGTCAATACGTACTTTACGGAAGTTTTCACGGATACGGTCTGATACAACAATGGTATCGTTTAGTGAGTAACCTATCACGGCGAGTATTGCAGCCAAAATAGTTAGGTCAAACTCTAAACCAAGCACCGAGAATAAACCAATCGTAATGATTACATCGTGTAATAGTGCCCCCACCGCACCTACAGCAAAGCGCCATTCAAAGCGAAATGCCACGTAAATTAAGATACATATAAGCGCAGTTAACATGGCAAGGCCACCCTGCTCTTTTAAGTCTTCACCTACGCTTGGGCCTACAAACTCAATACGGCGCATTACTACGCTATCATCAGCTTGTTTAAGGGCAGCAATTACTTGGTTACCAATTACTTCTGCTTTTACATCATCACCGCGAGGGGCTAAACGGACCAGTATTTCTTGACTTGAGCCAAAAAGCTGTACCGATGCATCAGCAAAGTCGTTTTCAGCCAGTACATTACGTACTTTTTTCAGATCGGCAGGTTGTGAAAAACCTACCTCAACTGCTGTACCGCCGGTAAAATCTAAACCGAAATTTAAGCCTTTAACAAAAAGTGACGCCAGCGACGCTATGATTAATAACGTAGAAAAGCCCATTGCCACTTTTCGAAGAGACATGAAACGAAGGGTTTTTCCGCCCAATCTTAAAATTTGCATGTCTGCTCCTTAAATTGAAAGTTTATCAACACGTTTACCACCAATAAATAGGTTGATCACCGCACGGGTACCTACAATTGCTGTAAACATAGAGGTTAAAATACCAATTGCTAGGGTTACCGCAAAGCCTGCAACTGGACCGGTACCAACAGCAAACAAGATAATCGCCGCAATTAATGTGGTGATATTGGCATCAAAAATAGTACTAAAGGCACTATCGTAACCAAAATGAACCGCTTGTTGAGGGCTGCGGCCATCAGCAAGCTCTTCACGAATACGCTCAAATATAAGTACGTTCGCATCAACAGCCATACCCACGGTTAATACAATACCTGCGATACCCGGTAGGGTAAGCGTTGCACCTGGAATTAACGACATTACACCAATAATAAGTACTAAGTTGGCAGCCAGTGCGATATTCGCAACAAGACCAAAACCTTTGTAGTAAATAAGCATAAAGGCCAGTACAAACGCAAAACCTAAGGCTACAGCGGTCATACCTGCTTCAATGTTTTCTTGACCTAGGCTTGGCCCAACCGTACGTTCTTCTACTATTTGAATAGGCGCAACCAGTGCACCCGCGCGAAGTAGTAAACTTAAGTTATGTGCTTCAGCGGGGTTATCAATACCGGTAATACGGAATGAACGGTCAAGACGCGCTTGAATGGTTGCTACGTTAATCACTTCTTCCACTTTAATTGGTGGAAGTGCTTTACCTTCGCTATCTTTTTTACCCGATGGCTTGTACTCAATAAACACGGTAGCCATACGTTTACCAATAGCACGTTTGGTGAAGGCATTCATTTTTGCCCCACCTTTACTATCGAGTTTAATGCTTACTTGTGGACGCTGGTACTCATCTGCACCTGACTGCGCGCCAGTAATATGGCTGCCTTCAAGAATGATGCGCTTTTTTAGTACCACAGGATAACCATCACGGCTCATGATCATTTCAGTACTCGGTGGGATACGACCTTGAGCAGCGGCGCTTATGTCAGCATTTTCGTCAACTTCACGAAACTCAAGCGTTGCCGTAGCACCTAAAATCTCTTTAGCGCGAGCGGTATCTTGAATCCCTGGTAATTGCACAATAATACGTTCAGCACCTTGGCGCTGTACGTTTGGCTCTGCAACGCCAATTTGGTTGATACGGTTACGAATAATCGTTTCGTTTTGCTTGATGGCATAGTCACGAATTTCTTTTAGCTTTAGCTCACTCATAGTGGCAAAGAATGCGTTATCGTTACTGCTATCATCAATGTAAACGTTTAATGGGTAACGGCTTTCTAAAAAGCGCTCTGCGGCTTCTTTGTCTTCTTCGTTACGCATTTCTACACGCATACGCTCTGAGCCTGCTACACGGCGCACACTACGATAACGTAGTTTTTCTTCGCGCAGGTCGCTACGAAAATCTTGCTCCATTTGCTCAAGCTGATTATCAACCGCAGTGACCATATCGATTTCCATGGTGAAATGTACACCACCACTTAAATCTAGGCCTAACTTCATAGGATTACCGCCAAGCGACTTTAACCAAGCCGGTTGTGCCGGTGCCATATTGATAGCTGAGATATAATCGTCACTAAGTGAGTTACGCAATAAGTCTTGCGCTTTTAGTTGGTCTTCAACGTTTTTAAAACGAACAAGAATTTGCCCGTCTTCGAGTTTCGTCGATTTAGCGCTGACGTTATCTTTTTTGAGGATTGCGTTTACTTTGTCTACAACACTGAGGTCGACATCGGTGCCTTTAGCGCCAGAAACTTGTATGGCCGGATCGCGGCCATACAGGTTTGGTGAAGCATATAAAAGGCCAATGGCTAACACAGCTAAAACAAGTAAATACTTCCAAATTGGAAACTTGTTTAACACGGGGCCGTCCTTATTATTTTTATAGCGACTTCATTGTGCCTTTAGGCAGTACAGCAGATACTGCTGATTTTTGTACAGTTACTTCTGCTTGCTCATTTAATGAGATCACGATGAAGTCTTTATCTTCAGCAATTTTTACGATTTTACCCACTAAACCACCTTGGGTTAGCACTTCATCGCCTTTTGCCATCGCGCTCATTAAGCTTTTATGCTCTTTTACGCGCTTAGCTTGCGGGCGGTAAATTAAAAAGTAAAAAACCAAACCAAAAATCGCTAACATAATTAGCATTTCCATACCGCCGCCTGCTGCAGGTGCGCCAGCGCTTGCATGTGCGTTTGAAATAAATAAACTCATAATACTTCCTCTTTAATTTTTAAATTTTAATTTGTTGTATCAGCTAGCTCTGGCACTTCTTGGCCTCGGCGAGCGTAAAAATCGTGTACAAATGTCTCTAGTTGACCTTCGCTAATAGCATTACGCAAACCTTCCATAACACGTTGATAGTATCGTAAGTTATGGATAGTGTTTAGTCGTGCACCCAAAATTTCGTTACATTTGTCTAAATGATGCAAATAAGCACGCGAATAATTGTTACAGGTATGGCAATCACACTCTGGATCAAGTGGGCCAGTATCTGTTTTATGCACTGCGTTACGGATTTTTATGATGCCAGTAGTAATAAATAAGTGACCGTTACGTGCATTGCGCGTTGGCATTACACAGTCAAACATATCTATGCCACGGCGAACCGATTCAACTAGATCTTCTGGCTTGCCAACACCCATTAGGTATCGCGGTTTGTTTTCTGGCATTTTATAAGCACAATGATCAAGAATATTAATCATTTCATGTTTAGGCTCACCCACCGATAAACCACCGAGTGCATAACCATCAAAACCAATCTCTTCAAGGCCTGCTTGTGATTGTGCACGAAGCTCAGGATACATACCGCCTTGAATAATACCAAACAATGCTGATGGGTTGTCGCCATGCCCTTCTTTTGAACGCTTAGCCCAACGAAGAGAAAGCTCCATAGAGTCTTTGGCTTCTTTTTCGGTGGCAGGATATGGCGTACATTCGTCAAATATCATCACGATATCTGAGCCAAGATCACGCTGCACTTCCATTGACTTTTCTGGCGACATCATAATTTGGTCACCATTTACAGGCGATTGGAACATCACGCCTTCTTCAGTGATTTTACGCATTGCACCAAGGCTAAATACTTGGAAACCGCCTGAGTCAGTTAAAATTGGGAAGTCCCAATTCATAAAGTCGTGTAAATCACCATGCTGTTTAATGATTTCAGTACCAGGGCGCAACATTAAGTGAAATGTATTGCCCAAACAAATTTGTGCACCCGTTGCTTTTACTTCATCAGGTGTCATACCCTTAACCGTGCCGTAAGTACCTACAGGCATAAACGCCGGTGTTTCTATTACACCTCGGTCAAAAATCAAGCGGCCGCGGCGCGCTTTACCATCAGTGCAGTCTAATTCAAATTTCATAATATCCTCTGTGTCGGAAAAACAGTCCAACAAGCTATAATTTAACCGCTCGATTCTACCCTTTTTACCACCCTATTACTATTAGCAGTGAGAAATTCACTATGCTTAGGAGTAAAATAAAAACCGATAACGCTGTAAATTATTTACGGGTCAAAAACATCGCATCGCCATAGCTAAAAAAGCGATACTGTTGTTCAATCGCCGTATTGTAAGCGCCCATAATGTTGTCTTGCCCTGCAAAGGCACTAACTAACATGATCAGAGTTGATTCGGGTAAATGGAAGTTAGTTACCATGGCATCAACAACGTTAAATTGATAACCCGGAAAAATAAAGATATCGGTATCGCCAAAGTAAGTATCTAGCTTGCCGCCATGTATTTTTGCTGCAGACTCAAGTGAGCGTACTGAAGTTGTACCTATAGCAATTACTCGCCCGCCTTTGGCTTTGGTGCTTGCAACCGCATCAACCACATCTTGTGGCACTTCAATATATTCAGAGTGCATGATGTGCTCATCAACACTCTCAACTCTTACAGGCTGAAAGGTGCCAGCACCAACGTGCAAGGTTACAAACGCCATTTGCACGCCTTTATCTTTGAGCGCAGCCATGAGTTTATCGTCAAAATGAAGACCTGCCGTAGGTGCAGCAACAGCGCCTGGCTTTTCGCCATATACCGTTTGGTAACGCTCACGGTCGGCTTCGTTATCTGGGCGGTCAATATAAGGAGGAAGCGGCATGTGGCCCACATCATTTAAAATATCGAGCACATTTTCATTGCGGTCAAACTCAAGCTCAAATAAGGTATCATGGCGTGCCACCATAATAGCTTTTGCTTTGCCCTCTAAAATGAGTACATTACCTGGCTTTGGGGATTTACTCGCACGAATATGCGCAAGTACGCGGTGTTCGTCTAATACGCGTTCAACGAGTACCTCAACTTTACCACCAGACTCTTTTTGACCAAACATACGCGCAGGTATAACCTTGGTATTATTAAAAACCAGTAAATCGTTTTCGTTTACAAGCTCAAGTATGTCACTAAATATTTTATGCTCAATCTCACCAGTTGGCCCGTTTAGGCTCAATAAACGGCTACTCGTTCTATCTGCTTTAGGAAAACGAGCAATTAATTCATCAGGTAAGTCAAAGCTAAAATCAGCTACGCGCATTGTTAGAATTCCACATCATTTAAAATCGCGCCAAGTGTATACCCAAACCACCTCAAAATGCGAGTTTCAGTTGGAATTAAAAGCGATTTAGGCAAGGCATTGATTGCAAATAATAGTGGTTCTATTATTAATATCAATAACGCAGTATAAATCGCTTTTAAACCAACCCGTGGGCGTTTCACAGGGGCATACTCTCATCGTTGCTACTTCTTGAAAGGGACTACCATTACTGCAAAGTATCGCCTTGATATTAAGCCCCTGTGAAGCGCTGAATTCTGCATTTTGAGGTGGTTTGGGTATTTAACTATTACTAATGAAGCTCAAGATATCCCACATATTCCCCCTAATTAGCCACCAATGAACTACATTTAAAATAGCGGTTAAATACGCTTGTTCTTATCGCTAAATATCATTACTCTTACTGTTTTATGATCTGCATCTCTCGGAGTGGTACCTACGTGGCAAAACAGCTTAAATTGCTAATATTGAATGCAAGTAATGATGAGCGCCAGACTATTCGTGCCACGTTAGAGAGGCTTAATGTGTTTGAGTTCATTGAAGCATCAGACAGCCAAGACGCCCTAAAAATATTAAAAAATCAAAGCGTAAATATAATCATAACCGGCTTAGACGTAGGTAAAATTGATGGTTGGCGGTTTTCCCGTATGATCCGCTCTGGATTACTAAACACGCCTAAAAATACGCCTATTTTGCTAATTCCGCCGATTTATTGTGAGCGTATCGCCGAAACTACCGCACGTAGCTATGGCATAGATGCGGTACTGCCTTTTGAGCGCCAAGATATTCTGCCGCAAATACTCGCAAATGTGTTGTCGAGCCATTTAGAAAAAAGTAGTCGCTTAAACCTGTTGTTATTAGAACCCTTTGCCAGCAGAGCAAACGACATGAGTGAGCAATTAAAACTTAACTTTGCTATCACCCATGTTACAACTGAGAAAGCGGCGCTAAGTGCTTATAATCAGCAGCCTTTTGCTATCGTGCTACTGGATGCCACAGCGGCACAAGCAGAAAGCTCAAATCAATTAGTCGAAAAAATTCTGCAGCATAACCCTCAGCAAGCCATTGTTACTATTATTGATAAAAACGATGCCGATTACGCCGAGCAGTTATTACTTTCAGGCGTTACCGACTTTATTCGCGCCCCTTACGACCCCTCATTTTTAAATAAAGTCTGTGACCACGCAGCTCGTCGTGAAGACTTTATGGTCAGCTATGCTGAGTTTGCCAATAAAGTGCAGCAATTAAGTATTAGTGAAGTAAAGTATCGCGACCTGTTTTCAGCACATCAACGTATTTTATTGCACCTAAATACCGTGGTGCTTGAGCTAGACCAGCAAGGCAATATTCGCTTTATAAACCCTGCATGGGAGTCTTTGAGTGGTTTTGGGGTTAAATCGACCTTGAAACAGCCATTAACTGCATTTTGTACCAAAGAGTATAAACAGTCGTTACAATCCACTATTGATGACATTTTACAAGGTGGCGCAAATAAACAAAAAATAGAAGTTAAACTGCAACAAAAAAACGGCAATTCGGTGTGGGTTGAATGCCGCCTCCAGCTAATAAAAAATAGCAGTAATAACGCGACCATTACCGCCACACTCGATAATATTCATGAGCGTAAGCAAGCTGAGCTTCAATTACGCCATTTAGCATTGCATGACACGTTAACCGGCCTACATAATCGTTATTACTTTGACCAACAACTTAACTATATTTGCCAAAGCGAAAATACCTATGCAAATATTGAGCATGCGCTTATTTATATCGATCTTGATCACTTTAAAATAATCAACGACAGTAAAGGCCACCAACAAGGCGATATTGTTTTAAAAGAAGTGGCACAACTGTTTATTGCCAATATTAGTAATGAGCACCTGATCTGCCGTGTGGGTGGCGATGAGTTTGCGGTGATCCTTAAAAACACCAATTTATTAGATGCACATTTAATTGCAGAGGGGATTTGTAGTGCCATTGAGGGCAACCAATTTAAGTCAGAAGATCAAGTGTATTCAATTAGCTGCTCTATTGGCTTAACACAAATTACTGCTGATAATTGCGACCCAAATGAATGTTTAAAGCAATCAGATATTGCGTTATATATTGCTAAAAATTTAGGCCGTAACTTAGTACATTGTTATTCAAAACAAGATGGTGAAAACAATGCGCTGCAAACGGGCTTAGAATGGGGTCATGGCGTACGCCAAGCTCTACAACAAGACAGTATAGAACTTCATTATCAACCCATTTGGGATTTTAAAACTAATCAGGTTGCTTACTTTGAAGTACTACTGAGATTAAAGCTCGACGACGAACTTATTTACCCAAATCAGTTTATTCCCTCATTGGAAATGCTTAACGACACCTTTTTAATGGATCAATGTGTTATTCGTAACAGTATTGCAAGTGTTGCTGCGCACCCAGAGCTTCTTCAGGTTGCAATAAATTTATCGGCACAGTCATTTTTAGATGAGCGTTTACTGCCGTTAATAGAGTCGAGCCTCGAAAAATATCAAGTGCCTCCGTCAAAAATTATTTTTGAAATAACCGAATCGGCTAGCATTAATAATTTGGCTGCCACTCGTAAAATGATTGAACGGTTAAATAATTTAGGCTGCCACTTTTCGATTGATGACTTTGGTACCGGATTTAGTACCTTTAATTATCTTAAACAATTACCAGCCCAACATGTAAAAATTGACGGCTCATTTGTCCGCGATATGCTTAACGACTCCATTGATTTAGCGCTAGTAAAAGCCATAAATGACATCAGTCGGTCACTAGATAAGCGCTCTGTGGCTGAATATGTGGAAACCGCTGAAGTATTTTTTGCACTCAAAGAAATAGGCGTAGACTACGGGCAAGGCTATTTTATTGCTCGCCCTGTCCCTATCGACAAGGTACTGATTGAATTAGAAAAAATAAAGAACAACCCTATTTTTTATCAAGATACCCTCACATCACTATAAACATTAATAAACAAATTTAAGCAATTTATTACTACCAAAATTGCCCATCTAACCTATACTTTGCTTATCGGCAGCACAATGTCATGAAAATTAAGTGATTACCTTGATTTTACATGACATCTTTATTTCTTATCGTCTAGATGTCTATACTCTTAAAGATGGACATTTGGTCATAAGGAGGATGTTTATGACGCAACTAATCACGTTATTATTGTTTATACACTTTGCTATTGCGCTTCAATGTTACAAGTATGCTCAGATTAAAGGCTACCCTGTAAAAACCTTTACAGTGCTTGGACTGGTGCCTTACTTCAATGTTGTTGTGTGGGTTTACTTATTGTTTTTACCGCCTCTAGAGAGCTACCATGGCCAGCACAAGCAGCCACTTTAATTCCCTGTGTTATTGAGCGTATTACCTCTAATACGCTTTTTTTTACGTTACTTAAAATCAACACTGCACTGCTTTTTCAAAAAGACCTCTAACTGTTGGCTAAACAATTTAAAGTCACGAATCCGCCCCGTTGTTTTGCGCCACAGTACACCAATATCACGATAGGCATCACCTTGTGATGGCGTAGCAAGCATGTTTTTGTTTTCTAAAATACCCGCGTTAATCGCCATTTGCGGTAAAAAAGTCACGCCAAGTTTATACTCAACCATACTCAATAAAGTATGTAAGCTAGCTGCCTCAAAGGGATTTATACAGCTAGAGCGGTTTAAATGGCACGCACTGAGCGCATGCCCTGTCATACAGTGCTCTCGCTCAAGTAAAAATACACTCGCTTCTGGTAGTAAATTAAAGTCTTTAATGCCTTTAGCTGGTGTGTAGTCTTTATGGTGCACTAAGCTAAAATGATCTTGTGCAAGTACTTGAGTATGAAATTTATCGGTTTCGTAGGGCAGCGCTAATAGTGCCAAGTCAATTTGCCCATGCTCTAACTTATCAAGTAGCTTGTCGCTGGTATCCTCCACTAAAACTAACTCTAAGTCAGCAAACGTTTGCTGACAAAAGTGATAAAGAGGCGCTGCAATAAAGCTCGCAATCGTGGGAATAACACCGACCGTTAATGTGCCGCTAAGCGGCGTTAAAAAGCTTTTGGTAAGCTCTTTTAAGCTAATAGTGTCGTTAATAATTTTTCTTGAACGCTCAACAACCTCTTCACCAATAGTGGTAAACATAAGGCTGCGATTTTCTCGTTCTATAAGCTGACACCCTAAGGTCTCTTCTAAATTTTGAATTGCGGTGCTCAGCGTTGACTGGCCAATAAAGCAGGCACTTGCTGCGCGGCCAAAATGTTGATGCTGATGCACAGCTAATAAATACTGTAGCTGCTTTATACTAGGGAGATTGGTCATTTTTCTTTCCACAAATAAAAAGACCCCAACACCAAGGGCGTTGAGATCTTTTCAAGCTAAAAGTCTTTTAAGTACTTTTTATTAAACCCCAAAAGCGGTTCTTAGTACGTAGAAAATAACAATAGCAAGGGCAGCACCAACTGGCAATGTAATTACCCAAGAAACTACAATATTTCTTATTACACCCATATTAAGTGCGGCAATACCACGTGCCATTCCTACACCCAACACGGCACCCACTAGGGTCTGTGTAGTTGAGATAGGTAAGCCTGTGCCCGATGCAATAACAACGGTAGATGCAGCGGCTAATTCAGCAGCAAAACCACGGCTTGGTGTTAAATGTGTAATTCCTTCACCAATGGTTTTAATTACTTTTTTGCCTAAAATAGCAAGACCGGCAACAATGCCTAAACCACCCAGTGGTAATATCCACCAAGCAATAGCCGCTTTCTTCGCAATTTCACCGTTATTTTCAACAATGTTTACAACAGCAGCTAGTGGTCCAATTGCGTTAGCAACATCATTAGAACCATGAGCAAATGCCATACAACAGGCTGTTAACACCATAAGTACTGCAAACACTTTTTCTACATTGTTAAACTGCATTTCTCTATCCGCTTTAGGATCGATATTTAAACGAGAAATCGCAATTTTACCAATAACAGCAACTAGTACCGCTATACCTATAGAAATAGCAAAACCTTCAAAGGTACCTAAATTAATACCAATGTGCTTTAAGCCTTTTTTAATGGTCACAAGTGCCATAATAAAGCCAGCTAAACCCATGTATATTGGTACAAAGCGCTTGGCATTTTTAAGTGGAGCGTCTGTATCAAATATCAGCTTTTGCGCACTCATAAATATTAAGTACGCTATAAAACCTGATATCGCCGGCGTTACAATCCAGCTACCTACGATACCGGCAACCTTACCCCATTGAATAGCCTCTGTGCCTACTGCAACCAGAGCAAAGCCAATAATAGCGCCAATGATTGAATGAGTCGTCGATACCGGCCAGCCTAAAAACGAGGCCATTAATAACCAACTGCCCGCGGCAAATAAAGAGGCGATCATACCTAAAATCATCAATTCAGGAATGTCGGCAAATGGGGCCGCATCAATAATCCCTTTACGAATTGTTGATGTTACTTCACCACCGGCTAAATAAGCACCTGCAAACTCAAAAATCATCGCGATAAAAATCGCTTGTTTAATGGTAAGTGCTTTTGAACCTACTGATGTACCCATCGCGTTGGCAACGTCATTTGCGCCAATACCATAAGCCATAAAAAAGCCGACTGCTGCGGCAATTAAAATTAATACCGTGCCGTAAGATGCAATGATATCCATTGTGTAACCTTAATCTTTCGTGTTTGAACTGATTTTAAATTAACGAGCTAACATCAGCTCAAGACGTGATCCTACGCGCTCTGCAATATCTGCAAGCTCGCCAACCCATTCAATGATTTTGTATAAAAACATTACATCTACTGGATTTAGCTCACTTTCTACTTTACGTAGTTGGCGGCGTATTCTAATTTGCATTTCATCCGTGTCTTGTTCTATGGCATCCAATTCTACGAGCATTTTTTCAACCAGAGTAACTTCTCTGCCTTTAAAGCCCGTTTCTAACAATTCTTCTAATTCATTAATCGCTTTAGATGCTTGTTTTGTTGCATCAACACAACGAGTTACATACGCCAAAAAGTCTTCTTGAATCTCTTTTGGTATGATCATCTCACGACCAATTACACGCCCAGCAATGTCTTTTGCCTTATTAGCAATTTTATCTTGTTGGGTTACTAATTCGAGAAGGTCTGTACGCTCTACCGGCATGAATAATCCGCCAGGTAGTTGTAAGCGTATAGTTCTTTTCATTTCATCGGCTTCACGTTCTAAATTACGAATAGTTAAACGTAGCTCTTCAGCTTGTTGCCATTCTTCTTTAAAAACATGATTAAAAAAAGGTATCAAACTTTCGCTTGCTTGATGCGCTTTTCTGATGTGTTCTTCTATTGGTTTTATAGGTGATTTTGCAAAAACACCTAAAAAATTTGTTGGCATAACTGACCCTTTAATCAATTCAATATGCTGTTCAGCGTGAATTTTACAGCATTAAGCTAGATTGTGAACGCTTTTTCTCATTCAATTATTTACAAAAAATAAAAAAGGCAGTGTATTACTGCCTTTCTTATTTTCTAGTTATTCGTATCACTACAGTGATTTTTCAATATCTTCTTGAGATGTATGACGAATATCTTTACCGTTTACAAAATAAATGACATATTCAGCGATGTTTTGACAACGATCACCGATACGCTCTAATGAGCGAACAGACCATACTAAATCCATGATTTTTGGAATTGAGCGCGGATCTTCCATCATGTACGTCATTATTTGACGGGTGATAGCTTCATACTCTCTATCTACTTTAGCATCCTCTTTATGCACTTCAAATGCACGTTGCACATCCATACGTGCAAATGCATCTAAAACGTCATGCAGCATTTTAGATACTTGGCGACCCATATTTTCAATATTTACTAATAAATCTTGTTGATCCTTAGTAAATGAGTCTAGTGCAACTTTAGCAATTCGCTTAGCTTCATCACCAATTCTTTCTAAATCAGCAATGGTTTTTGCTATTGCAATTACTAAACGTAAATCACTGGCTGCCGGTTGGCGCTTAGCAATAATACGGGTGCAATCTTCATCAATACTGACTTCCATTGCATTAACTTTGTAGTCGTTTTCACGTACTTTTTGTGCCAATACCGCATCGTTTTTGCTAACTGCATCAAGCGCGCTATTAAGTTGTTGCTCAACCAACCCACCCATACTCAGTACATGGTTTCGCACATCTTCTAACTCTTGGTTAAAACGACCAGAAATATGTTTATTAATGTTGTGTTCCATAATGACCTTCTTTAATAATTCATTGTTTTAGCGTTTTAACCCGACTAGCCGTAGCGTCCGGTAATATAATCTTCAGTTTTTTTCTTCGTTGGTGTGGTAAATAAGGTATTGGTATCTGAATACTCAATGAGCTCACCCATATACATAAACGCGGTTTGATCAGATACCCGCGCTGCTTGTTGCATGTTATGAGTAACAATAACCACAGTAAATTTATTCTTTAAATCATTAATTAGTTCTTCAATCACTAAAGTTGAAATCGGGTCGAGTGCTGATGTTGGTTCATCAAGTAATAATACTTCTGGCTCTATCGCAATTGAGCGAGCAATAACTAAACGCTGCTGCTGACCACCTGATAAACCAAATGCGCTATCGTGAAGTCTGTCTTTTACTTCATCCCAAAGAGCCGCACCACGTAGCGATTGCTCTACCACTTCATCAAGCTTACGCTTTTCTTTAATCCCTTGCAGGCGAAGACCGTAAACCACATTCTCGTAGATTGATTTAGGAAACGGGTTTGGACGCTGAAACACCATGCCAACATTACGACGAAGCGCAGCAACATCTACGCTTTTGTCGTAAATATTTTGCCCGTGCAGCATTATTTCGCCTTCTATGCGACAAATATCAACCAAGTCATTCATACGGTTAATACAACGCAGCAAAGTTGACTTACCACAACCCGACGGACCGATAAATGCCGTTACTTGGCCTTTCGGAATGTTCATATTTACTTTACTCAGTGCTTGTTTATCACCGTAGTAAAGGTCGAGATCTTTAATTTCTAGCGCTTTTTGTTCGTCTGTTAAATTATTTAAATCTAACTTCAAGCTTGGCTTTGCTTGGTTTACTTTTGGAGCGACTGTAATCATGTTTGTTACCTATACTAAATTAATGCTCAAGCGATCTGAATTTTTCACGTAAATGGTTGCGTATACCAATGGCGGTGATGTTAAGGGTAATAATAACCGACACTAACAAAAAGGCCGTTGCATATACCAGCGGACGCGCCGCTTCAACGTTAGGGCTTTGAAAGCCAACATCGTAAATATGAAAACCTAAGTGCATGAACTTTCTATCTAAGTGTATGTAAGGGAAGTTACCATCAAGCGGCAACGTTGGTGCCATTTTTACCACACCCACCAGCATAAGCGGTGCAACTTCACCCGCAGCACGAGCAACCGCTAAAATTAACCCCGTCATAATAGCAGGGCTGGCCATAGGAATAATGATTCGCCATAACGTTTCTACCTTAGTCGCGCCCAGTGCTAATGAACCATCACGTACTGTGCTTGGAATACGAGATAAACCTTCCTCGGTTGACACAATTACCACAGGCAGAGTTAATATAGCCAAGGTGAGTGCCGACCACATCACACCGGGTGTACCAAATACAGGCGTAGGCGATGACTCTGGGTAAAATAGTTGGTCAACACTGCCACCTACCATATACACAAAGAAACCTAGACCGAATACACCATATACAATTGACGGAACACCCGCTAAGTTAATAACCGCAATACGGATCATTTTAGTAATTGCGTTTTTAGCTGCATATTCATGCAAATAAATGGCGGCAACCACACCAAATGGCGTCACAATCACAGCCATTAACATCACCATGAATACCGTACCAAAGATAGCAGGAAATACACCGCCTTCGGTATTGGCTTCACGTGGGTCATCTGAAACAAACTTGCCTAACTGCACAAAGTAATGGCCTAGTTTAGCAAAAAAGCCCATATCGTTTGGAAACCATACATCCAACACTTGATAAAGCGGGATAGTAACAATCTCACCACGCATATCTTTCACAGTTACTTGGTCACGCTTAGCTTGGTTACGCAGTGCAAATAACTCTTTTTCAAGCTCACCATATTGCGCACGTAAATCAGCACGGGCTTGAGCAAGTTCAGCTACGCGCTCATCAGTTAGCTCGTTATCAAGCAAATAGGCTTTTTCCTGCAAACGTAAACGCTCTAACTCGTAGTTTATATGACCAATATCACCATTTTGTAAATCCAGTGCTTCGTCATTTAAGTCAACCGCACGCTCTACAAGATCATGTAATGTTTCAACTTTATCTGTAGTTATTGTTTCACCGTCTTTGATTACTGATTCTACATAACCGTAAAAGTTACCGTTTTTGCTACGCTCAAATACCGCGAGTGCTTTTGGTGCTGAGCTTTGTGTAATATCAGTTTCAAGTATCCAGCGAAAGTCTAAATCTACATACTCACGGTTACCGGTTTTAATTAGTAAACGCTCAACCTCGTCTTTTTCAAATTTAGAAACATCAATACCGGTTGCCGCTAAACGCGACTTAGGTACTAATTCACGGTCGTAAATTTCACCAATAACGGTTTGTTTAGTAATCGAGCCTTCAAGCTCATATTGCATAACTTGAGATGGCCAAAAAAAGCTTAATCCCTTCCATGCAATCATGGCGAGTAAACCAATTACTGAAATTAAACTGATGCTGACGGCACCACCGGTCATCCAAATCCAAGGAGAACCAGACCTAAACCACTGCTTTACCATGTCGTGTTTCTCCACTTACATTGAGCTATATTTTTCACGCAGCTGCTGACGAACAAATTCAGCAACGGTGTTGAAAATAAAGGTAAATATGAATAATACAAAGGCGGCTAAGAATAGAATTCGATAATGCGAACTCCCCACTTCCGACTCTGGCATTTCGACGGCAATATTAGCGGCTAAGGTACGCATACCTTGGAAAATACTCCAATCCATAATCGGCGTATTACCGGTTGCCATCAGTACAATCATGGTTTCGCCTACGGCGCGACCTAACCCCATCATGACCGCAGAGAAAATACCTGGGCTAGCCGTAAGTAACACCACGCGAATTAGCGTTTGCCACTGCGTTGCACCTAATGCTAACGATCCATTGGATAAATGCTTAGGAACGCTGAATACCGCATCTTCCGCAATTGAGAAGATAGTAGGAATAACCGCAAAGCCCATCGCAATACCAACCACAAGCGAGTTACGCTGATCGAAAGTCATACCAAGCTCATTGGTTAAGTATTGACGCACATTGCCATCAAACATCCACAGTTCAATACTTTCGCTCATCGCAAATGACAACCAACCAATAAATAACACCACAGGAATTAATAAAATTGAATGTGAGCCTTCAGGAATTTTATGGCGAATAGCTGCAGGTAATTTAGTCCAACCTAAAGCGGTTGCTAAAATACCTAATGGCAGTAATACGAGTAAGCCAACAATAGCCGGCAGGTGCTCTTCAATTAAAGGCGCTAACCACAAGCCAGCTAAAAAGCCGAGTATTACCGTTGGCAAAGCTTCCATTATTTCAACGGTCGGCTTAACTACGCGACGTAATTCGCTCGACATAAAGTAAGCGGTGTAAATAGCGGCTGAAATAGCAATAGGCACAGCAAATAACATTGCATACATAGCAGCCTTTAAAGTACCAAATGAAATTGGTACCAGTGAGAACTTAGATTCAAAATCATCACTTGCAGACGTTGATTGCCAAATATAACCCGGCTCAGGGTAACCCTCGTACCATACTTCTTGCCAAAGCGCTGACCACGTTACTTCTGGGTGTTCGTTATGAATTTCTAATACCGTTAGCTTGTTATCAGCCAAAATCAATGCCGCATTTGAACGCGGAGCAATAGCAAACTGTTCAATTGCACCTTCACTGACTTTACCTTGCCACAACTTTGCTTCACTGGTTGTGTAATAAACACCTAGCTCACCATTTTGACCCGTTGTAAAAAAGGTACGGCGGTAGAATTCAGTAAAAACATTGAGCTTACTTTGCTTAGTGGTTTCAAACGAACGAATTTTTTGAAACTCGCGACCTGAGTCAGTGTTTACTTCAAACCACTGCGATATTTCACCATTATCATTGGCCAACATCAGGGAGTTAGCACCAGCTAATAATTGTGATGACACAATATTAGCGTTTTCTTCGTTGGCAGATAATAATTGGATTTGCTCTACTTCACTTGGGTAGCGAGTATCGAATACGTAAATTTGATTAGCAGAGCGAACAAATGTGCGGGTGGTATCCGGCGACATTAATAACTCATCTACGCGACCATCAACGTTCAATTCGGTACGTTCAACTTGCCATTCGACTTCACCGGTAAACATATTTTCTTCGGCTACAAAGCTGCTAAATACCACACGTTTATCGGCGGTAAGTGCCACAACGGCTGTTTTGTCCTCATAATGGCTAAAGGCAAAACGCTTAATAGCAGCACCTTGTTCATCAACTTCTAACGCCATCTCACCCAATGGATAACCTAAACGCGGGCTTAATTTACGTTCATTATTAGGGAAGGTGACTAAAAACTTAGGCGCAACAATAGTCACGGTGCCATTTTCTAAGCCATACGCATAATGACCTTGAAAAGGAGCACTATTTGCAAAGCTGGTTACCTTCGCAGGTAAAGTGGCATTAAGTGTTTTTAGTTTTTTACCAAAGTTTGCTTTATCAACACTATAGAAGTTAACTTGGCCTTGATTATCAAGTAAGTAAGCAACCTCAGTTTGCTCTTCAACACCAAGCCCAACTATTTGCTCAGCATTAGCAACATTAAAGCTAGCGCGCTTTTCAACTTTAGCTGACTCGAAAATAGGCTGCACTACATAAAGAAGGTAAAAAAAGATCAATAGCAGTGCTATTAATACCATTATACCGCCTGCGGTTATGCCAAACTTAGCAAACCGGTCTTTAAATAGACGGCTTCGATCCGTATTAAAAGTCGGTTTATTCGGATTTGAAGTCATCAAAACACCCTTATATCTTAACGTTGGGCGCATTATATTTCATCAAAGTGACAGTAATGTTACAGTCGTAATAATTCTTTACTGGAACCACAAAATAATATTAAAGTATTATTTTATTAAATAATTGTATTTATTTATGTGTTATTAATAAACTAAATCAATTATTAATTGGACAAACTATTTATCCAAGACAATACTCAATGGGCATCTAATATAACAATAATAAAGTAACCTATTAAGATATAACAATCCTTTTGTGGTTAGCTTTTACATACATTAAGAATCACATACATTAGATCGCATCACTTAATGCCTATGCATTTATTTTTTCATTTGGGCTTAAAAAGAGAACTATTATGAAGCAGTTGGTAATAACCATTTTAGGGGAAGATCGCCCCGGTTTAGTAGAAAGTATTTCATCGGTTATATTGGAAAACCACGGTAATTGGTTAAGCAGTAATTTAAGTCATTTGCTTGGCCACTTTGCTGGCATTATACAAGTTGAGGTGGCTGAAGAGCATTTACAGGCATTTCAAGATGCGCTTAATGGGCTTCCTAAATTAGATGTTCGTATTGAAAAAGGCAACACCGAAATTGAGCCTGTTGAACTCGAGCAGCTTAATTTTGTGATCACCGGGAACGATCGCCCCGGTATAGTCCAGGAGTTGGCAAGTGTTATTCGTCATAAAGGCGCTAATATTACGAACTTAAACTCAAGGCAGCAAAGTGCGCCAAACTGGGGGGTGCCAATTTTTAGTGCCGTTGCCACCGTCAGCCTGCCTAATGGGCTTAACAAAGACGAAGTAATTAACGCTCTTGAGTCAATTACGAGTGACTTAGTGGTTGATGTAGAGCAAAGTTAAATGTGCTCTATTATTTTACACACGAAAAAGGCGCTTATTACAGCGCCTTTTTTATGCGTAACACTTGTTGCTACATATCTGCATGACGATTAATGCTTTGTATCATTTGCTTTAATCCTTGCTCTTCAAGTTGCAACAGCTCACTTAGTTTTTCTTGAGCCTCAGGTGATTGTGCTTTATCAGCCAAATAACTATATGCGTTCAATACTTTTTGATGCTGCTTTGATAAGTATTCTTGAATTACTTGCTCATCTAATTGGTTACTGCGATCTAAATCAGTAAAGTTAATAATTTCTGAGTGCTCTGAAAAATATTCATAACAATACGTATCTAATGTGTTTATTTGCGTGATGGCTTTAAAGCCAATTAAATCCTCAGCGAGCTTTTTTTCATACTCAACACAATAATCAATTAGCTGTTTGTTATGCTCCCCGAGTAGGTCCTTTACACTAAAAAAATTAGCGGCCATTTGTGTGTGAAATTGAACGGTCCAATCGAACACTTCTTGGATTGTTTTAACTTGCATGTGCGTTCCTTACTATTTAACCCTAATGATTAAATAGATGCGTGAATCATGCCAATAAAAAACACAATAAAATCAGCAGGTAAAGTAAAGATGGGTAACTTGCACTGATTTTTTACAGTACAAGTTACACAACCAGTGTAAAAATTATAGGTTTCGCTTTCGCCATAATAAATACACAGCAGGCAATACCAGCAATGTTAAAACAATGGCGCTAAACATACCGCCAACCATGGGGGCGGCTATTCGACTCATTACTTCACTCCCCGTGCCTGTGCCATATAAAACAGGTAACAGGCCAATCACTATGGTTGCTACCGTCATCATTACCGGGCGAACGCGCAAACCGGCGCCTTCTAATATGGCATGCTTAAGCTGCTCAATACTCATGCTTTTTCCTAATTGAGAGGCGGCCTGTACCTGCGCTTTATACGCTTGATTTAAATACACCAACATAATAACGCCTATTTCTACGGCCACCCCAGCAAGGGCAATAAAGCCGACCCCCACAGCAACAGAGAAATTAAAGCCTTCTAAATACATGAGCCAAATACCCCCTATCATCGCCAGTGGTAATGTCGCCATAATAATAAATACTTCAGTGAAGCTTCTAAAATTCAGGTAAAGCAGTACCACAATAATGGCTAAGGTTAACGGCAACACATAACTCAGTTTGGCTTTGGCACGCTCCATGTATTCATATTGCCCTGCCCAAGTTATAGAATACCCTGCGGGTAAAATTAGCTGCTCGTTTAGTAACTGCTGAGCACTTTCTACGTAGCTGCCAATGTCAGTATCTTTAATATCAATAAAGCTCCAACCATTTAAACGGGCATTTTCACTTTTTATGCCAGGAGGGCCATCGCTAATGTATACATCAGCCACGTCGGCAAGTGCAATGCGTTGCCCAGCAGGGGTTACAATAGGCAGCAGCATTAACTCCTCTGGGGAGTCACGGTACGCTTGCGGATAACGAATATTTACTGGGTAGCGCTCTTGACCCTCAACCGTTTCAGTCACATTCATGCCACCAATAGCGGTTGCGACTACTTGTTGCACATCAGCAATATTTAAACTGTAGCGCGCTGCTTTTTCACGGTTAATATCTACCTTAATATAACGCCCACCCGCTACACGCTCTGAGTAAACAGACGCCGTACCGGGAAGATCTTTAAGTAATACCTCTATTTGTTGACCTATTTTTTGAATTTCATTCAAATTAGGGCCCGCGACTTTTATACCCACAGGGGTTTTAATCCCTGTAGCCAGCATATCTATCCGCGTTTTAATTGGCATTACCCAAGCGTTTGTGAGTCCTGGGAGCTTTACTAAAGCATCCAGCTCTTGCTTGAGCTTTTCAGTGGTCATGCCTTCGCGCCACTGCTCCTTAGGCTTAAACTGTATAAAGGTTTCAATCATGGTCAGTGGTGCCGGATCGGTTGCCGTTTCCGCTCGTCCAATTTTACCAAATACGGTTTTTACCTCGGGCACAGTGGCAATCAATTTATCGGTTTGCTGCAATAGCTCGCGCGCTTTACCTATTGAAATTCCTGGGTAAGTAGTCGGCATATACATTAGATCACCTTCATCAAGAGGTGGAATAAATTCACTGCCTATTTTATTTACCGGATAAAAGCCCACTAAAGTGATAATCAGTGCCACTAACAAGGTGCTTTTGGGGAATTTTAAGACTGTGTTTAACAGTGGCTTATAACTATTTACCAGTAAACGGTTAACTGGGTTTTTATTTTCAGATATCACCTTACCCCGAATGAAATAACCCATCAGCACGGGTACTAAGGTAATTGCTAAGCCAGCAGAAGCTGCCATTGCATAGGTTTTTGTGTACGCTAATGGCGCAAACATTCGCCCTTCCTGAGCTTCTAAAATAAATACCGGCATAAAGCTCACGGTAATGATTAATAAGCTAAAAAATAACGCAGGCCCAACTTCACTGGCAGAGTCAATCACCACTTGCCAACGGTTTTCATCTGTTAGCGGTTTTTTCTCCATATGCTTGTGCATGTTTTCAATCATCACAATCGCACCATCAGTCATAGCACCAATCGCAATAGCAATCCCGCCTAATGACATGATATTGGCGTTAATCCCTTGCCAATACATAATAATAAAAGCGGTGAGTATACCTAACGGTAAGGTAATAATAGCCACCAGCGATGAGCGTATATGAAATAAAAACACCACACACACTAAAGCCACTACAATAAGCTCTTCCATTAATTTAGAGGTGAGGTTATCAACTGCGTCTTTTATTAAGTGAGAGCGATCGTACACAGGTACAATTTCAACCCCCTCTGGTAGCCCTTTTTTAAGTGACTCTAATTTAGCTTTAACGAGCTCTATGGTTTTTTGCGCGTTTTCACCAAAGCGCATAACCACTACGCCACCTGCCACCTCGCCTTCGCCGTTAAGCTCGGCAACACCGCGGCGCATTTGCGGACCTAAACGCACATTAGCAACATCACGTAACTGTAGTGCAGTACCGTTAGCGTTTATACCTAAAGGAATGGCTTCTAAATCAGCAACACTTTTTACGTAGCCAGTACTGGTTACCATGTATTCAGCTTCTGCCATCTCAACTACCGATGCACCCATTTCTTGATTGCCTTGCTTAATGGCAGTTTGAATAAGGCTTAGCGGAATACCATAAGCACGAAGCTTATCGGGCTGAACGTTTACTTGGTATTGTTTGACCATGCCGCCTACCGATGCCACTTCGGACACACCGGGTACAGTTTGCAGTTCAAATTTTAAAAACCAATCTTGTAAACTGCGTAATTGGCTGATGTCATGCTTACCTGTGGTATCAGTGAGTGCATATAAATACACCCAGCCAACTCCTGTGGCATCCGGGCCTAGCTCTGCAATTGCCGTATTGGGTAAACGCGCAGATACTTGACTTAAATATTCTTGAACACGACTTCGCGCCCAATATAAATCGGTGTCTTCGTCAAAAATAACGTACACGTAGGAGTCACCAAAAAACGAAAAACCGCGTACTGTTTGCGCCCCTGGTACCGATAACATCGCCGTGGTTATAGGAAATGTGACCTGATCTTGCACTACTTGCGGCGCTTGCCCAGGGTAAGATGTTTTAACAATAACCTGTACATCAGATAAATCGGGTAAGGCATCTACTGGGGTGTTTTTTACAGCATACAAGCCGCCACCAATAAGTATTGCGGTCAGTAACAGTACAAAAAAACGATTAACAACAGACCAGCGAATAATTGCAGTAATCATAACCACTCCTACTCGTGCTGACTGTGCATAGCATGCACAGAAGTCATTGTATGGATCACAAACTCACCTTGCTCAATACTAAAGGTAAATGTAACTTCATCATTTAGCTTAAACGCCTCAATGGTTACATTTTTTGCTAACACAAAGTCCATAGTTGCAGGTCCGCGCCCCCACTTTTCAATCGCCTCACGGCTAATATTCATAACCCGCGTGTTAGGGTCAATGCTGTTGATAACCCCATTCACAGTAGCCATACTTGGGGCACTATCACTCATTGCCATTGTGCTGTGCGAAGGGGCTTGCATACGCTTAAAGTCAGAGCTTTTACTCGACTCTGAATCAATTAAAAACTGCGCAGAAGTAACCACTTCATCTTCAGCCATAACACCTGATAAAATTTCGGTATTAGCCGCATCACTTCGCCCTAAGGTTACTTCAACCGATTTAAAACGCCCCTCCCCAAGCGCAATTACAATGCGGTTTTGGCTACCAGTGCGAATAACCGCTTCTTTAGGCACAATTAACTGCTTTTCAGCTTTTTGGCTATGAATACTGACTTGCGCAAACATATTAGGCTTTAACTGATGGCCTTGGTTATCAAAGCGCAAACGTACTCTTAAAGTACGATTTTTAGCATCTAAAGTAGGGTAAATATAATCCACTTGCCCTTGCCAACTTTGACCACTTAAATAATCGAGTGTCATGGTTACCGGTAAGCCAACACGAATAAGTTCTGCTTGGCGTTCAAATACCTCAGCCTCAACCCACACTTCGTCAAGCTGAGCAATACTCATCATTGATGTATCTGGTTTAACGTAAAACCCTTCACGAATATTAAGCTCATCAACAACGCCACCTTGGCGAGAATAAAAAGTAATATTTTGTAGCACTTGCTGACTTTTTTGTAAGCGTGAAATAAAACCCTCAGACACATTAAGCGATTTTAAACGTGCTTTAGCCGCCCGAATTAACACCGGATTATTGCGCTTTAACGCTAAAACAAACTCTTCTTGGGCATTGACTAATTGCGGTGAATACAAGGTATAAAGTGGCTCATCTTGTTTAACCTGATCGCCTGCTGCCTTCACATATAATGTCTCTACCCAGCCCTCTACCCGCGGATGAATATGAATGAGCTGGTCTTGGTTATACTGTACATAGCCTACCGTGTTGACTTCATTTTCCAGCGCTGCAAACTCCACCGGTGCCGTGCGTACACCTAAGTTATTGATCACGGTAGGTGAAATTTTAACACTGCCGGGGCCTTCATTTACATCACTGTCTGACTCTTCATAAACAGGCACTAAATCCATACCCATAGGTGATAAACCCGGTTCATCACGACGATAATTACTGTCCATTGGTGCCACCCAATAAAGCGGCTCTTTTTTACTACTGGTTTTGTCATTGCTTGGCATAGTGTGCTCAGCTGGCAAGCTCAATAACACCCCGGCCGTCAGCGATGCACTGCATATAGCCACCAATGACAATTTTAAATTAGTATTCATAGGTTAGCTCCTGTTGTGTTAAGTTCTTTAAGCTGGCGTCATCAGCACTGGCGTAATAATTTAACCGTGCAATAATAATTTTTTGATCAACGTGAATATTAAGTGCGTCTATTTTGGCATTTAATTCGCTGATCCGCGCTTGCATCACATCCGAAAAATTACCATCATCGCGGGTGTAGGCATTAAGGGTAGCTTGGGATTGCTCGGCCATTTGCGGCAATAATTTAGTTTTATAGAGCGCTGCTCGCTGACTTAATCGTGTTAGTTGGCTGACTTCCTTAAAGTACATTCCTTTTAGCTTTTTAAGGGCAATTAATTTTTGTGTTTTTGCCTCTTCGCTATCAGCAACAGCGGCATTAACGAGTTGGTCTTGGCGATTATCGGTAAATAGCGGTAAATCTATACTCACTCCAACAGAGAAAAGGTCGGCTCGCGAGCCCCCCATTGGCATATCATCGCGATAACCATATCCCATATTCACACCAATTTGCGGTTTATAGCCTTGCTCAGCCACACTGATTTGAGTTTGCTTTGCCTCTATTGCATTATCAATCGCCATAATAGCGGGGTGCTTTAATAGCAATGCCATTAATTGCTGAAACTCTAATTCCGTGTAGTTTTTTAACGCTGAAACCTGTGAAAAGTCCTCACCAACAGGCTGGCTTAGCATGTCGATGGGCAACCATTGTGTTAACCGCTTTTTAGCACCTTGTAGCTGTTGATCAAGTTGCATTAGTTTATCTTCAAGGCGGATTAGCTCTAATTGCGCACGAATAATATCTTGTTGGCGTGTTTTACCCACCGAGCTTACATAACTTGATTCGGTAATATCGATTAACTGAGTAAACAACGCTTTGTCCTGCTCAATAAGCGCAATAGTTCGCTGCGCTCTGTAAGCATTGAGCCATGACTCGGTCACTGTGGTTTTTACCTGCGCGAGTCTATCTTTACGGAGCCAAGGCTCTGCCGCAGCCGACTGAGACAGTGCCTTTTGCTGCAATGCTAAACTATCGCCCCGGCTTAACGACTGGCTAATTCCTACTTTAAATTGGGTCATATTTTCTTGATCAAAAGCATAACCATTGGTTGGTAGGTTCATTAGTCCTAGCGTGAGTACCGGATCAGGTAAGGTACCTGCGGCAATACTTTTTGCTTCAATTGATGCTTGTTTTTGTTTGCTGGCTTTAAGCCAAGGCTCATGGTTTAAGGCATAGT
>NZ_JBQKUL010000044.1:0-34213 GCF_054968565.1 Pseudoalteromonas sp. G5_S1_54_S4
GTAGGGTCAATAAAAGCACGCTTGCAAGGGTTATTGATAGGCTCAAAAGGCCAAATGTTAAATACACCGCGGTCTATAAACTTTAAAGATTTAGCCAAACGCAATGTAATTTTAGAACTTGAAGAGATACGCAACCCAAGTGAAAAGTCTTTAATAATGGGGTTTGTTTTAGCTAATCTAAATGAAGCTATACGTGCTAATTACGAAGAGTATCGTAAACGTGGTGAAAAGTTTAGGCACATTACACTAATTGAAGAAGCGCATAGGTTATTATCTAAATTTGAGGTAGGCGATAGCTCGAATAAAAAACAAGGGGTTGAAACCTTCTCTGATATGTTGGCAGAAGTGCGTAAGTATGGAGAGTCGTTGATCATTGTTGATCAAATTCCAAATAAGCTAACGCCAGAAGTTTTAAAAAACACGAATACAAAAATTATACATAAACTTTTTGCACAAGATGATAAAGAAGCGGTTGGGAACACTATGGCGTTAACTGATGAGCAAAAAGGCTTTTTATCTAATCTTGAACCAGGACGCGTGATTTTATCGAGTTCGGGCATGACAAAACCCTTGCAGGTACAAATAAAAGAGTTTGTTAGCACAACAGAAGAAACAGATGTTGATCCTGATAATATTAGAAAAATAGCGCTTCAATATTACGCAGATAATTACAAGTCAGGTTTAATAAAAGGTCTAGAACTATTAGAAAGCCCTCCTTCAGGTGAGGTAATTCAGGATATTCTTCAGGGGAGTCCGCTATTAGCTTGGGTTGAAACATTAAAGAAACGAAAATCAAATAGCGCGCTACATAACTACATTCAAAGTTATGGCGTTGAGTTTATGCACCAATATATTCTTGCCTCTTGTTATAAACCGCTTGCTGAGTCAAAAGAAAATAAAAGAGAGCTTGATTTCAGAAGTAATTGTTTAGGCCATTACTTATCTGAGGTCAAGCTAAACCCTGATATAGCATTTACTTTGGAGCAGAAAAATGCCCTATCAACCAACAAGAGTATAAATGTTTAACTAAGGAAAATTTTATGGGACTTTGGAGTAGTATTTGTAGCGTTGTTAGCAGTGCTTGTAATTTTATAAGTAGTGCAGCCTCAAGTATTGGTAATAGACTTGTAGAATCAGCAACCCGTATTGCTAGTTTGGGTGTTTCTCTTGCGGCTAAAGTGACAGATGCAATAAGAGGTGTAGGTGTTTCATTAGGTATTATTCGACCAGAAGATAATCTCGAAGAGCTCGGCGAAAAGGCTATTTTAAGTGAAAAAAAACCAGAAGATTTTGACTCGATCAATGAATACATAAACCACCTAAACAATAATGTTACCTTTGATAAGGATAGATTTGACAGATTGGATGAAAAAGAGCTTTTAGCTCGCTCCTCAATAGGGGCTTCTATTACTTTAAAGGGAATTAACGAAAAATTAGATACAGTAGTTACGCCTGAGTTTATGGCTACGGTGGCTTCGCAAGAACTTGAAACGAAAGAGATAGTTAGCACTATTAAAGCCTACAAAGAGAATGATTTAAAACTAGAAGATTATGATCTTTATTTAAATGATGAGCTTACTCTTGATGAAACAACGAAACATAGCTCGGCTTTGGTAGAAGCATACCAAAAGTTAGAGCCAGAGTTATCAATAGAAGAAATTGAAAATAAAGTAATGGGACTAAGTAATTAAATGACAGACTTTTACGTTGAAAGTAAAAATGGCAAAGTTAGAACGTGCAGAGTTATTGAGGGTGAATTAGAGAATATTCGGTTTTCAGGTGAGTTATGGATTGATAGTGCTGACTTTTGGGAGCAATTTAAACGTAAAGTTGAGTACATTGAGAGTGAGCGTTTAGCATTTATTATTGTTTCTGATGATGAGGCATTTGATATTGACCCTGACATTTTTATTGCAGACGATTTTGCGGCTGAAAAAAGTGAATTAAAAAGACTGGTGGCGCAAATAGCTGCTATTTCTTCATTTATTAAGCTTTATCCAAATTCAATTGAAATTCAAAGAGCTGCCGTAAATGATAAACCAGAATCGTTTGATGTAATTAAAGGTGATAGTGCCAGCGAAGCAAAGAGTATTGGCATAGAAGGCTGTGCAAATGGTTTACAGGCTCATTACCTTAAAAAGACTAATGAGCTTAAAAAGAAAGGTTAGTTATGGATAAGAATAATTTAAAAACAGAGGTTTTAGCTCTCTTAGAAGATGAGGAAGTTAGAACTAAAGTTTGGGCAATAACACTCGAAAAATCAGAAAAGCACTCAAATACTTTATCGCCTAATAAGGTTGAAGAGTCAAATCAAAATGAGTGCCATGCTATGCAGGCAGAAAGTGATGCGTTAAAAGAAGAAAATGCAAAACTTAGATCTATGCTGGGGCTAAAAGACTCTGCTTTGGCTGAAAGTGAAAGTGTAATTAGATCTTTAAATGTTGAAAAATCAGGCCTTGAGGAAAAGTTATCAGTGGCCTTAACTGATTTTGAAAAAAAAGAAAAAACACTTGCAGAAACTTTAAGTTTATATGAAGAGCTAAAAAGAAAAATTACATTTTACAGAGATAACTTTGAGGAAGACCTTAGGATTAAAGAGGTTTATGAGGAGCTCTCATCACAAACTAAAGTATCAATTAAAAATATTTTTAAAGATACAACACCAAAAGGGTTGGTTGTTTGCGGCACTCAAGAAAAGTTTATATTTAGCTTCTGGGACTATATTAAAGCTGAAATAAACAATGGCAGTAATCAAGACGATAAAAAATTAGTTTGTTTATTTGAGTTATTGTTTGCTCGATTTAAGTTAGCCTTTCCAATGTTTGAGCTACAACAAGTTAAAGAGGGTGATGTGTTTGATAATCAAAATTTTGTAAAACATCACAGTAGCCAAAATATGAGTGGGCCGATACAAGCATTACTATTCAGGGGCTGTGTAAATAACCAAACTGGAAAAATAGTTAAGCAATCTATAGTAGTACTTTAACTGCCTAAGAGTATTAAATCTTCACCATTATTCTATATTAGGACGCTTTTAGCGTCCTTTTTTGTGCCTGTAATAAAGTTTAGCCTGTTAGCCTATCGCTTGCGCGACTCGATTATTTTTATGCCGATGTTTTAACGTATACATGCTCGGCTAAGGTTAAACAGGTTGGGTAAGTGGGGGGCGTTTTGCTGCTGGGCAATTACTAATACCCATAAAAATGGCTGAGGGGCGTTTGAAGTTTAATGTAATAGCATAAAGCAGAGCTTAATGGCTATGTAGCCATCAAGCTCTACTAACAGCTTGTTATTCAACCGTGGCTGTTAAACCACGACGTTTAAGTAAGGCTGATGTGTCTGGCTCTTGGCCACGAAATGCTTTAAACGATTCCATCAGGTCACGCGAGTTACCGACTTCTAAAATTTCTTTACGGTATTTGTCACCTAGTTCACGTTTTAAGCCACCTTGCTCTTGTACATAAGCAAAAGCGTCAGCTGCTAAAATTTCACTCCACATGTAGGCATAGTAGCCTGCAGAGTAACCGCCCCCCATTGAATGAGAAAAGAATGCAGACTTATAACGCGGCGGCACAAATGGCACGTTAACGCCGTGTTTTGTTAAAACATCTTGCTCAAATTTTTCAATATCTTGCAGTGGGGCATCTGCCGGTAATGAATGCCATTCCATATCTAATAAAGCGGCAGATACATATTCTAATGTATCAAAACCTTGGTTAAAGCTTCTTGATTTAATTACTTTTTCAAGTAATTCATCCGGAATCGGCTCGCTTGTTTGATAATGTTTAGCATAGTTAGCAATTACTTCAGGGTGCATTGCCCAATCTTCTTCAAACGTAGACGGGAATTCAACAAAGTCTCTTGATACTGACGTACCAGATAAGGTTGGGTATTTTACTTTTGAAAGCATACCGTGCAAGCCATGGCCAAGCTCATGGAACATAGTGGTTGTTTCATCGTAGCTAATAAGTGTTGGCTCACCTTTGGCGCCTTTTTGAATGTTCATAACATTCACGACAACAGGTTTTTGCCCATTCAAACCAGACTGTTTAACAAACGAGCTCATCCATGCGCCGCCACGTTTACCTTCACGCGCAAAATAATCAGCAAAAAAGATAGCTAGGCTTTCACCATTTGCGTCAAATACTTCATATGCTTTTACATCTGGGTGATACACAGGTAGATCGTTACGTGGCTTAAATGTAATGCCATACAAACGATTCATGGTAAAGAATACACCGTCTTCTAATACACGGTTAAACTCAAAATATTCTTTTACTGCTTTTTCATCAAGGTTGTACTTATCTTGACGTACTTGCTCGGCGTAATATAACCAATCCCATGGTTTAAGTTCGAACTGCTCTGCAGATGCATTTATTTTTTCTTGAATATCGGCAGCTTCTAACGCTACATTTTGAGTTAGTCTTGGCACCATGCTAGCAAACATATCAAATACAGCTTGTGGTTTTTTAGCCATTTGCGACTCTAAACTAAATTCAGCCCAGCTGTTGTAGCCAAGTAGCTTTGCTTTTTGTGCTCTTAATTTAACTAGTTGCGCAACAATGTCGCGATTACTAAATTCACCATCTAGCGCGCGCTCTGAAGATGCACGCCACACTTTCTCGCGTAAATCACGGTTTTGTAATGAAGCTAAAACAGGCTGGCGAGTGGTATTGGTGATTTTAATTAAATACTGCCCTTCGTGGCCGGCTTCTGTGGCTGCATTAGCAAATTGTTCAATTTGACCTGCCGATAAGCCAGCTAACTCTTTTTGGTCTTTTACGATGACAACATTACTTTTACTTAGCGCAAGTAAGTTTTGTGAAAACTGTGTCGTTAAGGTTGATAGCGATGAGTTAATATCACGTATTTGCTGCTTTTGTTCATCATTAAGCTGAGCGCCTGAGCGCACAAAACGTTTATAGTAAACGTCTAATAGTCGTGTTTCTTGCGCTGTTAATGCTAAAGAGTCTATTTTATCAAAAAGTGTGGCTACTTTTTTAAATAACGCATCATTTAAAAAGATGTTGTCTCTGTGCGCTGCAAGCTTTGGTGCAAGTTCTTTTTGAAGCTCACGACGCGCTGGGTTTGAGCTAGAGCCCGCAAGGTTGTAAAAAATGCTGCTTGCACGCGTTAATAACTCGCCACTTTGCTCAAGTGCCACGATGGTGTTTTCAAAAGTCGTAGGGGCTGTATTATTAATAATGTTTTGTACTTGCGCCATTTGCTGCGCCATACCTTGATTAAAGGCAGGTAAAAAATGCTCATCTTTGATGACTGCAAAGTCAGGGGTTTCGTACTGTAGTGTGCTTTTTTCTAATAATGGGTTGGTAGCTTGTTGTGCTTGCGCTGAAACACTTTGCGCAGTAGTTTGCTGTTTGTTGTCAGCGTTTACATTTGGCTCAGAGCAGCCCGAAAGTAATAACGCCGAGCTGATTGCTGTGGCGAGTAAAGTTTTCATATTTACATTCTCTTATTATTGTAACCAGTCGTTACCTTGTCATTAATCAAGTAAGAGTACGTTGACTTAAATGTAACTACACTTAGGTTGCGATAAAGTCTAAATTAACTGCGACGAGCTGTTAAGTTATATGCCCCATAGTGCATTTTTTGACGAGCAAGTAAAATATAAAGCAGTAAATAGGAGGGGCGTTGAGTGGCTTAAATACGCCAGTGATGTTTAATTTATTTAACTAGTTATTTATCGACGTACGTCTTTTGGTGCGCCGCCTTTTGGCCAGTCATTCGCTTTATTGGCAAAAATAGGGCGCTCTAAATGTGAAAAGTAATAAGCAATATCGACAGCTTGTTGATCACTTAGAATGCCTTCTTGTCCCAGAGGCATATTGCCCTTTATAAAAGCGGCTGCAGTATACGTACGCGCCATGCCTGCGCCATCGTTAAACGAATGACTGCCCGCAACAGCAGGGAACATGTAAGTATCATTGGGGTATAAACCTTGAGCATCCATTTGATGGCAGCTTGCACAATGCTTTGCGTAAAGGGTTTTTCCGTTATCGGCGTTTGGTATTAGCTCTTTATTAATAGCGACAAAGCCCGTGTAGCCTTGCAGGTCGTCTTCGGTTTTTATATTTTGTGACAAAAAGTTCATGTAGCTCACAATAGCCTGCATAGGCAATGAATTAGTAGGCAGTGGCTGACCGTTCATTGAGCGTTGAAAACAGCCGTTAATTCTGTCTTCAATGGTGTTTATTTTTGCATTACGTGAACGATACTTTGGATATACCACATTCATGCCCACATAAGGCGCGGCTTTGGCTACATGCCCTTCATTAAGATGGCAAGTGCTACAATTGAGCTTATTATTTACGTTATTGGGAAGTTGTTTATAGGTATCAATAATTAATAAGCGCCCATAACGAATTAAATCCGACTCAGGGCTGGCATCGAGCTCATTAATAGCGGGCGTTACTAGGGTGTTAGGGTGATTTGCTGATAAGTTTATAATTGTGGGCGCATTACTTAACGCTTTTTGCACAAGTGATTGTGCTTCTTGTGAGCATACGGGCAAAGTAAATAACGTCGCGAATACAACACTAAAATAAACTTTAAACATAATTAACCTGAACTCCGGATAATAAATCCATCTCAAGCAGCTATTTTCAGCGCTAACTGCGTTGAATTTACTTGCAATAGGCTAGCTATTGACGCGTAATTTCGCCTTGTTTTCACTAAAAATCTCTAGCTTGAGAAAATAAAAATAAATATCATTTTGATTCAATATGTTAGTAAATCTCTTAACCAGAGTTCAGGTTAATTAAAACCTAAATAAAAAAGAGTATTTAAACGACAGTGCTCATTATTGCTGTAATGTGGCTAAGTGTTTTTAATACCGGTGAAATTGGTAAGATGAATCGGTAAACCGTGACCCACTATCATTAAAATATAGTTAACGATTACTTAAAGGGTTAATAATTTAGTTAGTTTGATTATTGAACAGCAGTGCTTAGGTGGAGGTGTCATTAGTTTGTGATTAATTTATATAAGTTTGGTATGCATAGCCAAATGATTATGAACCATAACGCTATGCAAAGTGAGGTGTTTTTTGACTATTTTATTTACAGTTATAATCCATAATTTTGTGTGATAAAGCGCTAAGTATGTCCACTACTTTAAAACTTGCTTGCTCCATAAGAGATACTTTTTCTACAGCAGTATTGATATCGCCTAATTGGAATGCTTCTAAAGCAGCAAAGCCATTCTTATGGACATCTTCATGTGGTTGCTCTAATGCTTTAAAGTCGTTAATGCTTGAATATTTTAATGCACCTTCACCTTGGTAATACCATTTACCTAAACGACACATGGTATGATCAGAAAAGTCTTCTGCAGTCTTATTTGATTGGCCTAAAATGACTTTATAAATATCGTATTTCCATACAATGTGATCCATTTTTACTGTTTGAATAAATGCATCGGCACTTGAATTAACAATAACGCTATACATATTTTGTGATAGTTCAACCACTTTTTTAGCGGTAGCATCAATTTCTGATGAGCTATTTGCAATGCCATCACTTTCTTCGCTAACGTTAGTAATGTTAGTTACAACGCTTTGCATTTGCTCATTGACCTTAGCTATTAAATTAGAAATTTCGTTAGATGCATCAGAAGAGCGCTGAGCGAGCGTCCTTACTTCATCTGCCACAACAGCAAAGCCTCGTCCTTGCTCTCCGGCTCTAGCGGCCTCGATAGCCGCATTGAGTGCAAGTAAATTTGTTTGATCAGAAATCCCTTTAATTATGTTTACAAAATCATTAATTCCGATTGTTACTGACTGCAATTCTTTAACGGATTTAGTGGCTGATTTTGTATCTCTTGAGATATTATGTGTTGACGATGAAGTCGTTGCTAACATATCTAAAATTGTATCAAGTAATTCTTGGGATGACTTAAATGACGTAATATCATTAATTAGTTTATGTGAAGTTGAGGCTAAGCTTTCTCTGATGTCACTAATTAAATCAGATGACTGTAATGATAATGTGTTTAATTCACGCTGTTTTACAAAGGCTGTATCATTTGCTATTTCATTGTCGTTTTGTTGTGATTGCTCGCTGTTTGCTGCTAACAATTGCGCTTCAAGCTTTTTATTGGTTTTTTTTAATTGAATTAACTCGTTATTTAACTCATTAATTTTGTTTTTATATTTCGAATTGAACAGCATGTAGACCCCAATTTAAACACAGAAAATAAACGTATATTTTTTATTAAATTTACCTGAACATTGATTACTTTATTCGATTTTTTACAGGGGTGGAATTGACGTCCACCCAGGTCGATTTTTATAAAAGTAAGTTACAACACTATAATAGATGCTTTATAACCTTTTGGTAAATAAACTTTTCTTTTAATGCTTATAATAAGCTTGTTTAAGGTGAACACTGCTTTAGAAGTTAGTACTTCCTAATTGATTTACTCAACTGGGCTTGAAACTCATCAGGGAATAAAATTGTGCCGTCGTCTTCTTCGGTAGGGAACACGGCCACCAGTAAGTCGTCTTCTTCAAGGCCAGGTGTCCAGCGGCTAAACCAATCGTTTGTTGGAATTGCTTTAGGTGTACAGCCTTGCCATTCGCCGGTTGCCCAGGCTTGTGCGAACTCTCGTGTTGGCCATACCGGCACGCAATCGTCGTCCTCGTTAGTGAGCATTACGCAGCCGTCGTCATCGTTTAAAATCCACACTTGCTTAAATTGCTGCACGGTTTCGTACATGTATGCGAGTCGTTTTTTTGCGCCAAGGCCTAAAATTACGTCGTCTTGCTTTGATAAATTATCGGTGGTCATTTTTGGCTCTCTCTCACTGTGGAGTATACAAAGAGCAGCGAGCTGCTGCGCTTTAAAATTTAGTTTAGCTGATAGCTGCTAGTAGCTCATTGGCTAGTTGGTTTAGTGCGTCGGGGTCTTGGTTTGTTAATGCGTAGGTGCGTAATCCATATATACCCATAACACAAAATCGTGCCAGCTCTATGGCACTTCGGCCATTGGTAATTTCTTTATTATCAATTGCTTTTTGTAACTGCTGCGCAAAAGCGTGCTCATATGCAGTTAAATTAGTACGCAATACGTGGCAAATTTGTGGATCGTTACCCTCTACCTCGCTAATGCTTTTTGTGAGCAGGCACACTTTGGTTGCTTCACCGTCAACGCATTCTTGCACAATGATATTAAGGTATTGTTTCAGCGTATCTAAAATACAACTGCTGTGCTCAAACAGCGCCGTAAACTGTGTATTGCGATCGGTTTGGTATTGCTCAGTAGCGGCTAAAAAAATGCCTTTTTTACTTCCAAATGCCGCGTATAACGAGCCTGGATGTAAATGGGTTGCTTGAGTCAGTTTTTGCATACTGGTTTTTGCATAGCCATGAAGCATAAACATCGCCATTGCTTGGCGCAGTACAAACTCTGTATCAAATTCTGCAGTTCTCATAATGACTCTTCTCGTTGGCAGAGTAGGTAAAGCGAACTTTCAGCAATAATCCTACTTTAAGCAGCGTTTAGGTAAAGCAGTTTACGCAATCTTGAACAAAGTTTCAAAATTATACTTGAATATTCATTCAAGTGACCCTATCTTGAATGTACATTCAACAAAGGATAAACATTATGTCGACAGACTTACTTTCACCTTTTAAATTAAATAACAGCATTGAACTGCAAAACCGTGTACTAATGGCACCACTAACTCGTTGTATGGCAGATGACAATTTAGTGCCTACACAAGCTATGGTTGATTACTACGCTCGTCGTGCTGATGTAGGATTAATTATTAGTGAAGCAATTATTATTCGTGCCGATGCACAAGGTTACCCAAATACACCGGGTATCTTCACTAGTGAACAAGTTCAAGGTTGGAAAAAAGTCACTGACGCCGTGCATGCCAATGGCGGTAAAATGTTTGCACAATTATGGCATGTTGGCCGTGTTGCTCACCCTCACTTTTTTGGTGGTGATGTACTCGCACCATCGGCGATAGGGGTTGAAGGTTCAGTACCGCGTATGCGCGAGCTAACTTATATTACGCCAAAAGCTGCCACTAAAGATGATATTAAAGGCTTAGTGGCTGACTACGCTAAAGCGGCAGAAAACGCGATGGAAGCAGGTTTTGACGGCGTGGAAATTCATGGTGCTAATGGTTATTTAATTGACCAATTTTTACATTATGCTGCCAATGAGCGTGATGACGAGTACGGGCAAACACCAGAAAATATGTCTCGTTTTGCACTGGAAGTAACCGATGCAGTTATTGATGTTGTAGGCAATGAGCGTACCGCTATGCGTTTAACACCAGGTGCCTACTTTAATATGAGCGAAGACAATCGTGATAAAGCAGTATTTGACTACTTATTACCAGAGCTTGAAAACCGCAAGTTAGCTTATTTACACGGCGGTATTTTTGACGACAGCATGCGTTTTGATTCACTAGAAGGTAAATCAACCTCTGAATTTTTACGAGCTGGTTATGCAAGTACCTTAGTGGGTGTAGGTAGTTATAGTTTTGAAACTGCCAAACAAGCGATCAACGATAATAAATTTGATTTAATTGCCATTGGTCGCCCACTTATTGCTAACCCAGATTACATTAGCAAAATTAAAAATGGTGAAGAAGTGACACCTTATAGTGATGAGATGCTTGCTGAGTTAGTTTAAGTTTTAAAGAGTTCTCACTAATAAGCCCACAAGTGTGGGCTTATTACTTAAAAGCGGATTTATGAATCTATCTTTTTGGATAATTCTGCAAGCTCTTGAATTTTAGTAACCGTTTCTTTTATGTAGCCGTTTATTTCTTCAGAAGATGCCTTTGAATTGCCTGCAAGAGTTCTTACCTCGTCAGCAACAACAGCAAAACCGCGTCCCATTTCACCTGCTCTTGCGGCTTCAATAGCAGCATTGAGTGCAAGTAAATTTGTTTGCTCTGATATTCCATTAATTGTTTCTACTATTTTGCTGATAGTTTGGCTTATATCTAATAATTCTTTCATTGATATTTGAGTTTGATTAACTGCTTTTTTTCTTTCCGTTATATTTAAACCTATAAACATATAACTAGTAGTTTGACCATTAACATCTCGAAGAGCACATATTCTTGCATCAAAGGCACTGTATTGATTGTTTTTTTCAAGTTCAAAAGTTTTTGAGATATGTTTGTTTTTGTCTAAAAATGCTTTTTCTTCAACGCTGAGATCAGAAATCAGATTTTTAGCAAACTCTTCTACAGAAAAATTGGGTTTTAATGCCGTTTTTAGTAATTCGTTACAATCAAGTACTTCACCATGAAGAGACACTTGCAACATAGCTATAGACTCGCCGATAGTTTCTAGTTTGTTTGTGAAATCAAGCGCCATTTGCTTTACTTCAGATATATCAGCTTGAATTGCAATGTAATTTTCTAATTTCCCTTCTCTTATTACTGGGTTGATAGATAGCGAGGTCCAGTAAGCACTCCCCGATTTTTTATAGTTTAATATTTCTCCATAAAAAGGAGTTCGATTTTTAAGATGTGTGCGTATCGTTTCTATCATGTTTTTGTCAGAATCTTTGCCTTGTAAAAAACTGCCTGGTTTCTTACCTTTTACTTCACTTAAAGCGTATCCTGTTAAACGTTCAAATCCATTGTTTACATATTGAATATAGCCGTTAGGATCGGTGATTATTACCGCGTTGTCTGTTTCGTTTGCAACAAGTGACAACATCCGTTGTTCTTCTCTAGTTATTACCTCTTGCGTTACATCTTTGATAAAAGCTGTGTAAATAACGCGATTAGCTAATTTAATTTTCGATAGCGATAATCGCCCCCACACAGTTGTTCCATCTTTGCGTTCAATTTCAACTTCTCTACTGGTACCAACTATTTTATCGACACCTGTGTTTCGGTTTGCATTTACAAGCTCATCATGGTTATGTTGTATTGCATGGGGTACTAGCATTTTTACATTGTTTCCCATTACTTCTTGTTTACTGTAACCCCACAGTGTTTCAGCGGCTTTGTTATACAAAGTGATACAATTATTTTCATCAATACATACAACTGCATCAAGGGCTTGCTCTAACGATTGCTCATTGATTTCTTTTGCTTCACGCTCTGCTGATATATCTCTTATAAAAGCGGTGTAATGTTTGTTGTTATTTACTTTCACCTGAGAAAGCGCTAGTTCGACCCAAATGCGACTTCCCGATTTAGTTTGTAACTCAACTTCTCGGTAGCTGCCAACAATTTTGTCTTGCCCGGTTTCTCTATGATGATTTACATAGTCGTCGTGGTTTGTTTTATGTTCGTCAGGGACTAGTTTTCGTATGTTGTGACCGAGTACTTCATCTTCTGTGTAGCCCCATAATTTTTGCGCGGCTTTGTTATAAAAGACAATATTGTTTTTTTCATCTATGGAAACAATTGCCGTAATAGACTGTTTTAATGCTTGCTCAGCGCTATTAGCGAAAAAATTAAACATAGTGCAGCTACCTGTAATTAAAGCGTTAATAAAAAGATAGCCCAGGAAAAGCTGATTGCAAAATTGGTTTTTAACTTTGTATAAAACTGTGTTTTTGGGCTAAAAGTTATCACTTTATGGGCTCTTAACTTTTTATATCTAAGTTAAATAAGATTTTGATCAATTGCAGTTAGAAAGAGTGAGAAAATTTTATGACTTTAGAGAGTCCCTTGGCTTTTGGGTGCTGTTTTAGTCTGATTGCTCTTAATTACGATGTGCTTGATTTGATTACTTTACGTCATAATTAACTCATATTTGTTTAACCTGTT
Source organism: Pseudoalteromonas sp. G5_S1_54_S4 (assembly GCF_054968565.1). Taxonomy (NCBI): domain Bacteria; kingdom Pseudomonadati; phylum Pseudomonadota; class Gammaproteobacteria; order Alteromonadales; family Pseudoalteromonadaceae; genus Pseudoalteromonas; species Pseudoalteromonas sp. G5_S1_54_S4. Next base: position 12,775 of record NZ_JBQKUL010000044.1, read on the forward strand.
TGTCAATAAAGTTCCCCCTCGTTGTCATATTTAAAAAATAGACTGTGCCCGCTTTCATAATTACCTTTTATAATTAGAATCAAACGGGACAACAATGTACGCTTTAAAAAATAAATCGATTTTGAGCATGGCTGTGGCCATGGCGGTATCAACTTCAGCTTATGCTAACGATAACGTGATAGAAGAAGTAACCGTTACTGCAAAACCAACCAGTTATGCAAACAACGTTATTGAACCTGCCATGCTTGAGCAACAAAGCTCGGTATCCAGTGTGTTATCAGTAATAGATAACTTACCTGGCATTAGCATAAACGAAGGCGACGCATTTGGCGGCGACGATTGGTCAACCACTATTACCATGCGTGGTTTTAGTATCGACTCAAACCAGCAGCAATTAGGTATGACGGTAGACGGTATTCCTAATGGCGGTTCTAATTATGGCGGTGGTGCTAAAGCGAATCGTTACCTAGATAGCGAAAATCTTGTCACCGTGGAAGTAGGTCAGGGCACTTCAGATATTAAATCAGCCTCGTTAGAGGCGCTAGGCGGTACTTTTAACTTTGTAAGTAAAGCGCCTAGCTTTGAAAAAAGCACCACTTTTGCTTATACCTCAGGCAGCCATGACGCAAGCCGCTATTACGTTAAACACGAAACTGGCACCATTTTTGATAATACTCAAGCGTATGTGAGTTATTCGCAAACCGATACTAGCCGCTGGATTGGCTCGGGCAGCAATGGCGGGAAAGATAACCAACATGCTGAAGCGAAATTTGTCACCACCCTTGATGAGTTAACTATAACAGGGCGTTTATCTTACGATGATGTAAGCGAGACGAATTATAATAGCGTGAGCTTGGCACAATTTGAACAAACTCCAGATTGGGATCAACTAACATGGAATTGGACAGGCGTTCCGCACTTTGACCAAATGTTTGCAGAAGGTTGGGGCACGCTGCGTGAAAACACTCTAGGGTATTTAAAGTTTGAATACGCGATTTCACCCACCTCATTGTTAACCATTAGCCCTTATTATCATAAAAACTCAGGCCGAGGTGATTGGATCCCTCCTTATTTAACGTCCCCTGTAGATGAAAATGGTAACCCAACCACAGAAGGTGGCACAAACGCAGGCTCTTATGGCTTTACAGATAGTAATGGTAACCCACTTGCTCCCAATGCAGGTTGTACGGCTAGCTTAAACTGGCCGTGGGAGTCAGGCCCTGAGCTTAATCCTGCATGTTACGATGCTGATGCAACGCCAGTTATGTCTTATCGTCATACACATTATAATAAAGACCGTTTAGGGGTAACTGCTAATTATCAAGCAAGCATTGGCATGCACGATATTGAAGCCGGTTTTTGGTATGAGCAAAGCGACCGTGATGAGTCACGAGATTGGCATAAAGTTATAGATGCGCGCATTTATCATCACTTTGATAACACCCCTTATTGGACGCAATATAAAAACACCTTTGAGACCGACACCCTTAAATGGTACGCCCAAGACTCAATGTCATTTGACGACTTAACTCTTAACCTAGGGGTTAAAAAGTACTTAGTAGACATAGAAAAGTATGACCATTATCAAAACGCCACCACAGCTAAAGTAAACAGTGATTCAGACCTTCTATTTAGTGGCGGTATTTTATATCAGTTAAACAGTAACACTGAGTTATTTACCAGCTACAGCGAAAACTTTGCCGCCATTAAAGATGGTGTGCTTGAGCGCGATAGCTCTGACTTGTCAGCTATTGAGCCAGAAACCGCAGAAAATATTGATTTAGGGGTGCGTTATGACAATAACGCACTTAAATTAACGGCAACGGCTTACTCAATTGAATTTGATAACCGTATTACCTTTATAGCGCCAGGTAGCGACACGGGTGGTATTGATTACACCATAGGTACTAACGGCTCGTACCTCAATGTGGGCGGTATTGAATCGAAAGGTTTAGAGCTATCAGCAAGTTATATGTTGAGCCCACAGTGGAATGTATATAGCTCATACACCAATAATAACTCTGAATATAAAGGCGATGCGCCAGGCTTTGAAGCTGGAGGCAAAGTAATTGATTCAGTAGATGATTTATTTGTGCTTTCAACCGATTATTACAGCGGTGATTTCCGCTTTGGTTTATCGGCTAAATACACTGGCGAGCGTGGCGATGTAGATAGCTATACCGTGGTTGATTTAAATGCAGGCTACGCAGCTGAAGTTAATGCTGGCCCCTTCAAAGCAATTGATATTGCTTTTGTGGTTTACAACATTACTGATGAAAGCTACCTAGCGGGCGGCACAGGTAATGGGAGTACTTACTTTATTGGCTCACCACGCACAGCAGCAGTTACATTAACGGCTACTTTTTAAACCTAATGTAACCTTATATAAGCCCATCATCGATGGGCTTTTTACTATATAAAGTTGATGAGAACACTATGAAAAGCATGATAAAAATAACCGGATTAAGTTTAATTTTATTGTTTAATAATGTGGCATTGGCTGCTCAACAAAATGTAGTGTTAGTCACCCTTGACGGCGTACGCTGGCAGGAAGTATTTAATGGTGCCGATAAAAACCTGCTCAATAATAAAGAATTTGTTAAGCAACCAGCACAGTTAAGCAATGAATTTTGGGATGAAAGGGTGCAACAGCGCCAGCAATTATTAATGCCGTTTTTAACACAAACGATTGCCACTCAAGGCGTAATTATGGGCGACAGAGCAAACGGCTCAGCGATGTCAGTGAGTAATCCATGGTATTTTTCATACCCTGGTTATAACGAAATTCTTACCGGCGAAGTGGATGAAAACATTAACAGTAACGATAAAGTATTTAATCCAAATAAAACCATTTTAGAGCGATTAGATGCGCAGCCTGAATTTAAAAACAGCACGGCTTTATTTGGTAGCTGGGATGTGTTTCCTTACATTGTAAATACTAAGCGTAGTCATGTGTATGTAAACGCAGGATTTATGCCTATTGCCGATGATTTATTTGCCGATGCCCCCCTGTTAAACGCATTACAAACAGAAATCCCCAGCCCATGGCACAATGTGCGGCTTGATAGTTTTACCTATCGATTTGCTAAAGCCTATATGCTGGCGAAAAAGCCAAGATTATTGGTTATTAGCTTAGGAGAAACTGACGACTTTGCTCACGATGGCCATTACGATGCTTACTTAAAGTCGGCCAAACAAAGCGATGCATTTTTAAAAGATTTATGGCAAACCATTCAAAGCACAGCAGGTTATAAAAATAATACTACGTTAATTGTTACTACCGATCATGGCCGTGGCAGCTACGCAAACGATTGGCAACATCACAGCTCTAAACGGGCACTAGCGAAGTCGGAGCAGGGTAAAAAGGCATTTCCTGAGGGAATTATTGGCTCAGAGCATATTTGGCTTGCTGCCATTGGCCCTACAATTAAAGGTAATGGCTTAATAAAAACCGATAATGAGCTTAAACAAGCGCAAATTGCCGCCACCGTTTTAAAAGCACTTGGGCAAAACCCAAACACGATTAACCCTAATATGGCACCGGCTATTAACGAGATTTTAAAATGAAACAGTTACTAAAAACCTTTAATCATTCAGCGCTGTTACTTGCTTTTGTTATTAGTGGTGGCGCAATGGCTGCGCCGTCTAAAATATTGTTTGGCTCGTGTGGGCATCAAGATAAAGACATCCCCATCTTTAATGCGATTAACAAAGAGCAGGGTGATTTATTTATATTTTTAGGCGATAACATTTATGGCGATACTAACGACATGGCCGTGCTTAAAAATAAATACCAACGATTAGGGGCAAAGCCTGGCTTTAAAACCTTAAAAGCAAATACACCCCTAATAGCCATGTGGGACGATCACGACTATGGTCAAAACGATGCGGGTAAAGAGTATCCGCAAAAAGAAGCATCACGGCAAATTATGCTCGATTTTTGGCAAGAACCTGCTAATTCAAAACGCCGTACCCGCCCTGACGGCATTTATACCTCGTACATGTATGGCGAAGGCGAGCAAACCGTGCAGGTGATCATGCCTGACTTACGCTTTAATCGCGATAAGCTTAATTCAGTGAGCGAACTTGAGTATTTTACAAAGCGTAAAGCAAATAACCAAGGACCGTACAGTCCAACCGAAGTAAAAGGCGCGTCTATGCTTGGAGAGGCGCAGTGGCAATGGCTTGAAGCCGAACTTAAAAAGCCAGCAGCGATTAAACTAATTGCATCAAGCTTGCAGTTACTGCCTGATTTTACTGGCTGGGAATCGTGGGCAAATTTTCCAGAGGATAGAAACCGTTTATTTTCGTTAATAAAAAAACACCACGTAAATGGCGTGGTGATCATCAGCGGCGATACTCATTGGGGGGAAATTTCAAGGTATCAACACAATCTTGATTACCCACTCTTTGAAATGACCAGCTCAGGCCTGACTGAAAAATGGAAAGACGTTAGCCCAAATAAACATCGTGTCGGTGATTACACGCATAATGTTAACTATGGCGATTTAACCATTGATTGGCAGCAAGCAGATCCAGGCTTGTCACTTAAGCTCAAAGGCATTGATGGTAACGTAATAATGCAAAGTGATTTTAGCTTATCTAGCATAAGCCCATACCAATAAAGGGGTTGTTATAAAAACGCACAGTGACTAAAGTGAGTCCTGTGCGTTTAAAAAATCAGCTAGCTACTGGCTAACATGCTGATTTATTAACGCCAATACCTCCTTTGCGCTACCGCTTAAATTGAAAATATCTTACACTGGCCTTTATCTCAAGTAAGGCTGGTATCGTATGCTCAATATTATTCAATCAAACCGTATGGAAGCCCTGCAAGCGCAGTTTCATCAACTGTTAAAGGTAAACCCGTTGCAAAGCCCATTTGATAAAGAAGTGGTGTTAGTGCAATCGCCGGGTATGTCGCAGTGGCTAAAAATTGGTTTAAGTGAAAATTTAGGCGTGGCTGCGCAGGTAGACTTTCCGCTGCCGTCGAGCTTTATTTGGCAGTTGTACCAGCAACTATTGCCAAACGTGCCTAAAGAGTCGGCGTTTAATAAACCGAACCTTGCTTGGAAACTGTTTGCAATTTTACCTACTTGTATTGACGAGCCACTGTATTTACCCCTAAAAACCTATTTAGAGGGGGATATTGACGGCCAAAAAACCTTTGCCCTATGTGAAAAAATAGCCGATGTGTACGACCAATATTTAATGTATCGCCCCCATTGGATAGCCACTTGGGATAGCGGTGTTGATACGCTTGACGATGTAGATATCAGTATTGCTCCTTGGCAACCCGATTTGTGGCGCCGCCTTGTCAAATTAAGTAAAACACTTGGGCAAAGCCAATTTCACCGTGCCAACATGCAAGGACAATTACTCAGCGCCCTTGAGAGTATGGATGGCAGCTTATTGCCAAAGCGTATTAGCCTATTTGGTATATCTGCGATTGCCAGCTCACAGCTTGACGTGTTTGAAGCCTTGAGTAAAAAAACCGAGGTGTTTTTATTCTTTTTTAACCCCAGCGAGCATTATTGGGGCGATATAATCGATGAAAAAACAGCGGCTAAAATAAACGCTAAATACGCCAAAATGCCGCTGGTGGAAGCGCAGCAAAAAAAGCAAACGAATCCCGATGAAGAATACTATTTTATTGGTAATCCGTTGTTGTCGTCGTGGGGTAAACTCGGCCGCGATTATTTTGAGCAACTGGTGCAGCTTGATGCCCGTTGGATTGATGGTTTTATTGATGCGTTTGACGATACCTTACTTGGGCAAGTGCAAAGCGAAATTTACCAACTTGCCTTTAAAGGTGAATCGCTTACCGATAACAAAGAATGGTTTATAAATGATGAGGGTAAACTGCCCATAAGTGCAAATGATACCAGCATTACGTTAAGTGACTGCCACACGCCATTAAGGGAAGTCGAGCGCCTGCACGACTACTTACTCAATTTGTTTAATCAAAACCCAACGCTTACCCCCAAAGACATCATCGTCATGATGCCTGATGTAGGTACTTATAGCCCTTACATTGAGGCCGTTTTTGGTGGTGCGCAGGGCAGCCGATTTATACCATACGCCCTTGCCGATTTAGCCATAGAGCAAGAAAAACCAGTACTGAGCTCGTTTGCCAGTTTAGCTAATTTACCGTTTTCGCGCTTTGGCGTGTCGGATATTCTTGATTTATTACAGGTTACGCAAATTGCCGAAAAATTTGGCCTAGAAGCCCATGAATACGAGCAAATACATTATTGGCTTGAGCGAGTAGGGGTAAAGTGGGGCATAAACGCTGAGCATAAACAAAGCTTTGATTTACCCGCCATTGATTTAAATACCTGGCAACATGGCTTGAACCGTTTATTACTGGGGATTGCCATGCGCGACGAACAGTGCCCATTTAATGGTATTTACAGCGCCGATGAAGTAGAAGGTATGGCGCTTGATACTCTCAATAAGCTGGTGCATTTTATTGATGTGCTTCAAGACTTTAAAGCGAAACTCACCCCTGATGATACGCTTACTAATAAAGCCCATATATTAAGTGAGCTACTCAATGCTGTGTATGAGAGCGAAAACGATGATAGCTGGGATTTATTCGTGCTGCAAAAGGTGCTCGAAGACATTGCGAAGCACCACGACAACGGCGACTACAGTAAAGCCGTTTCGCAGCGCATAGTGAGCTATCTAATCAAGCAAGGTATACAAGAAAAAGGTGTAGGTCAGCGCTTTTTAGTAGGACAAGTGAACTTTTGTACGTTAATGCCAATGCGCGCCGTGCCGTTTAAGGTGGTGTGTATGCTAGGCTTGAACGATGCCGATTACCCACGTACCGTGCAGCCTATCGGTTTTGACTTAGTACCTTATTCTAAAAAGCAAAAAGGTGACCGTTCACGAAAACTCGATGACCGTTACCTCTTTTTAGAAGCACTTCTCAGTGCCCGAGATAATTTATATATGAGCTACATTGGTCGATCATGTTTTGACAACCAGCCGCGCATGCCATCAACACTTGTCAGTGAATTGTTAGAATACATAGGTCGCAGTTTTAAACTTAGCGAACCCAGTGATAAACCCTTGCCAGATTGCCTTATTAGCCAACAACATTTACAACCTTTTAATAGTCAGTATTATTTGCCAGCTAGCGCTGAACAGGCAGGGCTTAACAACCACAGCTATAATCCAATTTGGCTGCCTAGCGAGGCTATTGAGCCAAAAGCAATCACTGCGCTTGATGTAACACCCCCAGAGCTACTTGATCTTGATGTGTTTATTCGTAGTGTATGCCATGCCCAAGAGAGCTTTTATCAACAAAGTTTAGGGTTACGCTTGCCGCAATTTAACGATATAGCGAAAGACGAAGAACCGTTTAGCCTAGATGCGCTGCGCCGTTATTTTTACCTTGACGAAATACTTGAAGCAAACATTAACAATACGCCGCTCAGTACCGAGCAAATCCTGCAGCGCGGTGAGTTGCCCCAAGCCAATGTTGGTAGCTTAATTTATGAGGGTATGCAGCACCGAGTTGATGCGCTTGCAGGGCAAGTAAAAGAGCAAATAAAAGCCGGTAAAAGCGAACCGATAGAAGTGTTACTTGCGCTTGAAAATACCACCATTGAAGGCTGGCTTAACCATGTGTATATGCAAAAACAAGTGTTTTACCGCAGTGCCAGTATTAAAGCCAAAGATTTAATAAAAGGCTTTCTTTATCACCTGGCAGCTCAAAGCATAGAACAAGAGGTTGAAACCTTATTACTGGGTTTAGATAAACAAATTAGCTTTGCCCCTATGAGTAAAGCCAATGCCGACTTGCTGCTTGCAGATTGGTTTGAACTATACAAAGCATTGCGAAACGCGCCGGTGGCGTTTTTTCCGGTGAGTGGTTACGAATATGTGAAAAGCGGTGGCGATATGGCAAAAGCTAACAGTAAATTTAGCCCACAGTATATTGGCCGAGGTGAAGGGGAAAACCCTTATATTCGTCTCACGGTGCAATCGCTCAATGATTGCCAAGAGGAGTTTATACAATGGAGCGAAAAATTACTCGCCCCGTTATTTGAGCACGCCAAGGAGAGTGACTATGCAAGCGCTTAACCCACTCACTATGCCATTAAAGGGCCAAAGCTTAATTGAAGCCAGTGCTGGCACAGGTAAAACCTACACGATCACGGGTTTGTATTTACGCTATTTATTAGGCATGCAAATACCCGGTGAGCTGAGCACGCCATTGAGTGTTGAGCAAATTTTGGTGGTAACCTTTACCGATGCCGCTACCCAAGAAATTAAAGACCGCGTACGTAGCCGTATTATTGCCGCGCGTGATGCGTTACTAGGGCAAGTACCCAATGATGAGCTAATTGAAGGCGTAATCGCGGGTGTTGATGACAAGCACCGTGCGTTTGACTTACTCGATGCAGCAGCTAAATCAATGGATGAGGCGGCTATTTTTACCATTCATGGTTTTTGTCAGCGGATGCTAAAACAACATGCGTTTGAGTCGGGGGTCGCATTTAACTTAGAGTTTATTTTAGATGAGCGCGAGATACTGCTTGAGACCATAAAAGATTTTTGGCGCGCGTTTGTCTACCCGCTTAATAAGCAAAAAACAAATGCGATTTTAGAGGTGTTTGCCGCACCCGAATCATTATTTAGCCAAGTAAGCAGTATTTTAAATAAAGCCAACGCCGAAATAACACCGCAAGTAAATTTAGAGGATGTGTGGCAAGCCCGAGATGAATACTTGGAGCTTGTACCCGCCTTTAAAAAAGCGTGCCTAGAGCAAGAGTTTATTGGTGCTGTGAAAGCATCCGATTTAAGTGGCTCAAAAACACCCGGGCGAAAAGGCAGTTTAGCGGCGCTTGAAGCATTTTGCTTAGGCAATGATGACTTTTTTGAATTTGGTACTAACAAATATTCGTTTGAGGTATGGAGCAGCGAGAATTTAAGTAATACCGCTAATTATAAAAAAAATGGCACATTACTGACTCATCCACTTATTAGCCAATTCGATACCTTAGCCGCACTTAACAATACCATTAAACAAGGGCTAAAAATTGCGATAGTGCAATATGCGGCAAGTTGGGTAAAAGCGGCCATAGTTAAGCGCAAACAAGAGCAAAGCGTGATCACCCCTGATGACCTACTCACTAATTTACATACGGCCCTTAATAGTGAGCAGGGTGACGTATTGTCGCAAAAAATTGCGCAGTTATTTCCGGTGGCAATGATTGATGAGTTTCAAGACACCGACCCTATTCAGTACGGTATTTTTAGTAAAATTTATGCTCAAAGCAATACCACTTTAGCCATGATAGGCGATCCCAAACAAGCTATTTATGGCTTTAGGGGCGCAGATATATTCACCTACATTGGTGCCAAAGAGGCCGTAGAGCAGTCGCAACAATTTACCCTAGGCACTAATTTTCGCTCCAGCAGCGATATCGTCAACAGCGTAAATAGCTTGTTTAGTAAATACGACAACAGCTTTATTTATAACGATGCCATTCCTTTTAATAAAGTGAAAGCCAAGGGTAAAAAAGCCGAAGATACATTTTTAATTGCTGGCAAACCGGCCATCGCCTTTGAGTTTAATGTGTTTGTAGATGAAGCCGGCGATGAAAAAGGCAAACCGACCAGTAAAGGCTTAGGGCAAGCTCATTTAGCCACCCATTTTGCCAATAAAATTGTTACTTTACTTGAGCAGGCAAACCAAGGAATAGCCTGTATTGGCAGTACGCCGGTAAGCGCTGCTGATATTTGTATTTTGGTGCGCGACCGCGTTGAAGCGCAAATAATGAAGCAGGCCTTGAGCAAAGCCAATATTGCCAGCGTGTATTTGTCTCGTGATAGTGTATTTAGCCAAGAGCTAAGTCACCATTTACTCAACTTTTTAACCGCATTGCACGGCCAGTACGACGAGTCGCTACTACGTGGTGTACTCGCAGGGCCATTATTCTGTTTAAGTTATAACGATATTTTTGCTTTGGCCGATGATGAAAATGCATGGCAAGAACACTTAAACTTTTTTGCCCAACTTAGCCATATTTGGCACAAGCAAGGGGCTATGGCCATGCTTGAGCGCTTACTGAGTCATAATCAACTCAGTGCCAAATGGCAAGGCTTGGGCTATAACGTAGAACGTTGGCTTACCGACTTTAGACACCTTGGCGAAATACTGCAGCAAAAACAAATAGAGCTTGAAGGGACACTTCGTTTGTTGCGTTGGTTTGCGCAAAAGGTGAGCCAACAAGATGGCGAAACTGTGCAAGTACGTTTAGAGAGCGACGCAAATTTGGTTAAAATTGTCACTATGCATGCCTCAAAGGGGCTTGAATATCCATTGGTATTTATGCCCTTTGCCAGTGGCTATCGTGAAACTAAAGACGCGCTTTATCACCATAACGGCAAGTTAATTTTTGATTTAAGTAAAGACGAAGACGCCTTGCAACAAGCAGAGCAAGAGCGCCTAGCCGAAGATTTACGCCTATTGTATGTCGCACTGACCCGTGCAGTGCATTTTTGTGCCTTGGGTGTATATAATATCGGGCAAGGGCAAAGTAGCCGCTTAGCGATTCAAAGTAGTGCGCTTGGGCATGTGTTGTTCTCAGGGTTAGCGTTAACCAGCAGCCAAACATGGCGCACTCATTTAAGTGAGTTTTGTGATGCCAATGATTCGATGGAATATCTGCAATTTACCTCGGGTGAATTACTCGAGCAGGGCATACTTCGCTTTAATAATGAACACGTTGAAAAGCAGGCGTTGAGTATTAATACTGTAACCACGCAGATTGAACGCGATTGGCGGGCAACCAGTTTTAGTGCCTTGAGCTTTAAAAAGCATACTGACCAACTGGCACCTGGGCGCAGCGATGAAGATCATCAAAAAGATGAGTTTGCGGTGCAACAAGATGAACTTCTCTCACCGTATAGTTTTCCAAAAGGTGCAAAACCAGGAAGTTGCTTACACGAAATATTCGAGCAACTTGATTTTACCAGCCCGCTTGTTCACCCCTCAAATCCAGAGCAAAACTTATCGGCAGTAATTAAACGTGCCTTTGAAAAATACCATATTGATGAGCAATGGCAGCAAATTACCGAGCAATGGATACTCGATGCGCTTAATTGCCCGTTAAATAGTGAAAACAATTTAAGCTTGAGTCAATTATCACCGAGTGATTGTCTTGTTGAAATGGAGTTTAACTTACCGCTTGCTAGCCTAAGTGCGCCTAAACTCAACGAAATGCTGATTAAACACTTTGGTTTTAGCCAAAGCAAACTTGAATTTGCCCATGTAAAAGGCTTATTAAAAGGCTTTATAGATTTAATTTTTTGCTACCAAGGCAAGTATTATATTTTAGATTATAAATCGAATTATTTGGGCAGTATCCCCGCAGATTATGAGCCAGAGCAGCTTGAGCAAGCCATGACCAGCCACCAATATCATTTACAGTATTTAATTTATACCGTAGCGCTGCATCGATTACTTAAACAACGTATCCCTGACTATGCCATAGAGACGCATTTAGGCGGCGTGTATTATACTTTTTTACGCGGTATGCCAGCGGGTGAAGGAGTGTACTTTAAACAGTTAAGTGCAGAGCAAGTTATTATTCTAGATGGTTTGTTTAGCCAAGGAGCGATGCTATGAGTGGTTTAAACCAACAACCTGGTTTGTTTGATGACGTTGACGACGCGCCTGTTGATGAGTCGGCGTTACTCAATGAACAACCAGCGGACTCTGTAACTCAAACACCGAAAGTTGTGCCGCTGCTTAGCTATTTAACTGAGCAGCATCGCGTACGTGTTGTGGATGTAAAGCTGGCCGAATTACTCAGTGGTAACAATACTGAGCATGATTATGACGAATTATTTTATATTATTTTAATGCTGTGTTTATCACAGCAAAGCCAGCATAGTTGTTTAACTCTAACAGAGGTTGATTGGGCTAATCCGTTTAATTTACGCCAAAGCGACTTTACTAAAATAGAAGGCACCGTACCTGACACTCTCACCCCATTTAGTGACGATTTTACGACTGAGGCAGCAATAAGTTACTTACACGCGCATCACAGTGTGGGGGATCACAAGCCGCTGCAATTGTTTAATCAGCGGTTGTATTTTTCCCGTTTAGCAGGGTATGAGCAAACCTTAGCGCAGCGATTACTGGCAATGAGTGAGCGACAACTCAATATTGATGATGCAGTACTTGCTCAGTTATTAACACGCTACTTTCCTGATGATCCAACGCTTGATATTGATTGGCAAAAGGTCGCTTGTGCCATTGCTGCAACAAAGGGCTTTAGTGTGATCACAGGCGGGCCTGGCACAGGTAAAACCACCACGGTGACAAAGCTGTTAGCCATTTTACAGTCGTTATATCAGGCTGCACCATTGAGCATAAAATTAGTGGCACCGACCGGTAAAGCAGCGGCGCGATTAACAGAGTCAATTTTAGGGGCTAAAAATAAGCTCACAGAAATACCGGCTGATATTAATGCGTTGATCCCGCAAAGTGCGCAAACCATTCATCGTTTGTTGGGAGTTAAGCCATTTACTAATAAATTCAGGCACGATAAAAGCAATCCGTTGCATGTTGATGTATTGATTATTGATGAGGCCAGTATGGTCGATTTATCGCTCATGGCTAAATTAATTGAGGCCTTGCCAGCGCATGCCCGATTGATTTTACTCGGCGATAAAGACCAACTCGCCTCGGTTGATACCGGCAGTGTAATGAGTGATTTATGCCAAGGTTTAGTGCTTGGGCAAACACCGCAATATTCAAAAGCACGCTGTGAGCAATTAAATAAGGTGTGTTTTAATGGCGCAGCTAAACTTGGCGCGCAAACTCAGAGTGAGTTTAAACTAGCTGATTGCATTGCCTTTTTACAACATAGTTATCGCTTTGATGCCAAAAGTGGCATAGGCCAATTGGCTTTGGCTGTTAATACCAATGATCGGGGTATTTTAAATTATGTTGAACAACACAGTACGCAAGGGCATTTTAGCGATGTTATTTTAGACTACGATTTTGTCTCTACACCGATTGAAAAGCTTATAAACAGCGCGGCAAGTCACTACGGTGATTATTTAACACTGATTGCCCAAGGAGCTAGTGTTGCCAAAGTGCATGAGGCTTTTGCCCGCTATCAATTACTTGCCGCGGTGCGTGAAGGCGATTACGGCGTTAATAGTTTAAATCAACGTATTGAGCGGGTATTGCAACAGCAAGGGTTAATTAGTGTTAACCCTAATCAGCGGCATTACACGGGTATGCCTATTATGATTAGCCAAAACGATTATCAACTTAAACTTTTTAACGGCGATATAGGTATTTTAATGCCTGATGACAGTAGCCAACTCAAAGCACTGTTTATTGATGAGCAGGGTAATGAACGTGCATTTTCACCTGCACGACTCCCAGCGCACGATAAAGTGTATGTTATGACCATTCATAAATCGCAAGGCTCAGAGTTTAGTTACACTGCTATGGTATTGCCACCACTTAAACAAGCGAGCGTCGGTATTAACCGGCAATTAGTGTATACCGGTATTACCCGTGCAAAGCAGACCTTTGAGCTGGTAGCAGATAAAAAAGTGCTGCAACTGGCGATGGGTAAAAGTGTGTCACGGGCATCAGGACTCTATGAGCGATTAGTGTAACGCAATGCTTATACTAATCGTTTATTTTTGGTGTTCTTTTTCTAAATAGATTGGGCTGCCAGCCAAAATGGAGCGCGCCCAATCTTAAAAAAACACTGACTAACAGCGAACCAAGAATGCACCATAAATAAGGGGCTTCTAACAAAAATAGCGCGGCATAGGTCAAGCCTCCTGCAAAACAGGCGGTGGAGTAGAGCTCTTCTCGCATCACCAACGGCACTTCTCGACAGATCACGTCGCGTATTAAGCCACCAAATATCCCCGTAGTCATGCCCATTGTAAGTGCAACCATCATGGTGGTGCCTTCAATTAATGCTTTTTCGATACCGACCACATTAAAAATAGCCATACCAATTGCATCAACCAACAACATGTAATAGTTAGACACATCGGGTAAGTGGCGAATAAACATAACAGTGACAAAAATAGCGCCATAGGTGACATATAAATAATCGGGGTTGGCTATCCAAAAAACGGGTTGGTTAAGAAGTATGTCTCTGAGCGTGCCACCGCCAAGCGCAGTGACTGATCCAACAACCACCACTCCAAATCCGCCAATATCTTTATCATGGCCTAATAACGCACCTGAAATTGCAAAAAAAGCCACACCAATTAGGCTTAAAAAATTAAAATATTCTGCTGTCATTAAGGTGTCCTTACCTGATTGAGAATTTATATAATTAAAGGTAAGCGAAAGGGGATTTATATTAGCTGAATAACACTAGGGTCTGTTTACCTTTCAAGGTTGAATTTGCAGCAGTCTGCTTGGTATTAAAGCAAGGCAGAGCCTGTGTGGTGTGGTTATTCCCCATAAATAGGCGATAACGCAGCATCAATGCCAAACAGGCGCTGCCCGAAGGGTTCTGCCTAGGGGCGATTTACTCTTTGTTGCCTACATGGATGTAGGTAAGGGGCGTGAGCAGGACGCGGAAGCTTTGCTCGGTTTTTACTTAGTCCACTAGGTTACAAGCCTCGCGCCGTGATTAAAGCGCCCCTAGCTTGAACAAATATTAATCCGCAAAGGTCAACAGACCCTAGCTTTACAAGCACAAGGTTATTACCCCTGTGCTTGTTACGTTGAGTTGTTATTGTAAGTAGTCAACAACCAGTTGAGATAATGATTCTACGCCGAGTTGTAAGGCGCTTTCGTCAACATAAAACTGAGGTGAATGATTACTTGCTGCCGTTTTAGCGTTTTGAGCTTTTGGAGTGACGCCTAAAAAGTAAAATAGCCCAGGGGTTTCAAGCGCATAATAACTAAAGTCTTCTGCGCCGGTAATTAAATCGGTGGTAATAATGTTGTCAGCACCAGCAATACGGGCAAGCGTTGGGGTCATTTTTTGGGTGAGTGCTACATTGTTTACTGTGACAGGGTAGCCGTGATCTATATGCACATCGGCTTTAGCACCAGCGGATTCGGCAACCAACTCAGCGGTTTTAGCTAAACGTTTTTTAATATCGGCGCGCATAGTTTGATCAAAGGTTCTAATGGTACCAATCAGCTCTACATTATCAGGGATTATATTTGAGCGTATGCCGCCATTAATTGCGCCAAACGAAATGACAGAAGGCGCTTTGGTTACATCAACTTGGCGAGAGGCGATAGTTTGGGTTGCCATTATAATTTGCGATGAAGCAACAATTGGGTCTACGCCATTCCATGGACGTGAACCATGAGTTTGACGCCCCGTTACGTTAATTGTGAAAGAATCTTCACTGGCCATTAGTGGCCCTTCACGAAAGCCAATTTGCCCTGTATTGAGTGAGCTGGTGACATGTAAACCAAACACGGCCTCAGGTTTTTGCTTAAATAAGCCTTCTTTTAACATCAGCTCAGCGCCACCTTCTTCGCCCTCGGGGGCACCTTCTTCAGCCGGTTGAAATACAAACAGTACTTCGCCCGCTAACTGATCTTTTATTTTTACCAGTGACTCTGCCACGGCCATTAAAATAGCAACATGAGTGTCGTGCCCGCAGGCATGCATAACGCCTACTTCATTGCCACGATAGGTTGATGTTTGTTTAGAGGCAAAGGGTAAATCAACTTCTTCGGTAACCGGTAAAGCATCCATATCAGCACGCAATGCGATTAGAGGGCCTTTTTTACCGCCACTTAATTTAGCCACAACACCGGTATGAGCAACGCCCGTTTGCACTTCAAGACCTAGTGATTTTAAATGTTCAGTAATGTACTTGGCGGTTTCAAATTCGCGATTACTCAGCTCTGGATATTGATGTAAGTGACGACGCCATGTAATGACTTTTTCACTCACACTTTGTGTTGCTTGTTCAAGTTGGGTGTTAACACTCGCGGCAAAACTAGGGGCGGAAATGGCGGTTAATAAAAAGCCACCACATATTATTTTTTTTATCATTATGATTCCTTGGTTGTTCGTATGTAACTAACTTACGCTATTACGCTGATAAAAAGTAGTGCCGTGCGATAGTTAACAAAAAAGTTCACGGTGTTTTCAATGGCGGTTTATAAAGCCCATAAACTGTTCCAAATAGCACAATAGTTTAGCGCTTTTGTCGTATTTTAACGCAGATATTTAGCCTTAACAGCGAAAATGATAACAAAATGTTGCATTTTTTAACTTTGTTCCCAATACTGGTCAATGCGTTGCTTTTACCATGCACCGACAACAGCGTGTAACAAGCTAAGCATAATAAAAATATTGAATCAGTTAAGGATTAATATGAACAACACACACATATTTAAACGCGTCTCTTTATTTGCAGCAGCATTAAGCCTGCTAATGAGTTTTTCTGCGCTCAGTAAAGAGTATAAAGTAATTTTAATTCATGGTTTGCAGGTATCACAACTTACCAATAGAGCAGCCAGTGATGTGGTAAACGATGGACAAAGCTATTGGCAGTCTTATTGGGTGAACCGCGCAGATGAGCGCATCGATTGGCCTGCATATGAACGAATAGAAGGAAAAATCACCACCGATTGGGTATGGCCTAAACTACAGCAAATTTCTCGCTCAAATCTATGCGAGCTAGGCTGTGTATTTGTGACTCATTCAACCGGTGACTTAGTTGCCCGATATATTATAGATAACCAAGAAAACTGGCTTGAAAATGCCGGATTACAGCCGCTTAATATTATTGCCACCTTTGATTTAGCCGGTGCTGGTGGCGGCAGTGAATTGGCCGACTTAGCGGTGAGTACATTAACAGGCGCATCGTGGAATTTTGCTGTAGATGCCGCGCTAACGTGGTGGTTAGGCAGTGAAGTTAATGAGGCGGTAGGCGTATTGCACGATTTAAAAGTAAATAATGCACGCAGAATTGCGCCATTACCTGATGCACGCACACCTCGTTTACGTTTTGTAGCCGATGGTAATGCTTACTTAGGTTTAACGGCTGGATTTTTACGCGGTAATGACGACTCGGTAGTGGCTACTCACTCATCATGTGGTGCAAGCTCGGTAAACTCATTTGGTAGCTGTAGCACCAATATTGACACTAATGGGCGTTTAAAATCGCAAGGTGATGCTGTTAATAGCTTCATGCCATACCATTATCCATTAATGATGACTAACAGTTACAGCCATAACGAAATTCAACAAGCGCAGCACCAAGGTAATGTAACGGTGGCAATGAATAATATTAGCGTGGCTGGCGATACATTAGGATATGAAACTGTCGATGAAACTACCGGTAGTTGGTTTTGGAAAAAACAATACCGTTATGTAAAAGACTCTGATAATTTGAGTGCTTCAACGCTCATATATAGTGTGATCCCATAAAGGTGATTGTGCGTGCGGCTTTATATGCTGCACGCTTTTGATACCAATTCGCTTTATGCAGTTATTTATTTTTAGGTAAGAAAACCTGAATGCAAACAGCAACAGGTTATCGCTCTAACAATGATTAACTGCTAGGGTCTGTTGACTTTTGCGGATTACAATTTGTTCAAACTAGGGGCGGTTTAATCGTGGCGCGAGGTTTGTAACCTAGTGGGCTCGATAACTGCTCCTGCGTTATTCTACTGGCTTACATCCATGTAAGAATAAGTCAAAACCGAGCAACAAAGAGTAAATCGCCCCTAGGCAGAACCCGAAGGGCTGCGCCTGTTTGGTATTGATGCTGCGTTATCGCCTATTTATGGGGAATAACCACACCACATAGGCTCTGCCTTGCCTAAATACCAAACAGACTGCTGCAAATTCAACCTTGAAAGGTCAACAGACCCTAGTATTTATAGGATAAATAACAATGAAAAAATCCTACGTTATTGTTTTAGTAATAATAGTTACCGGCTTGATGTGGTTTTTAGGTAAAGGCAATGCTAGTTATTCAGCTTCGCAAACAACAGCTAAAGAGCATAAAAAAACACCTGAATTTGTTGCTATGCCGGTAAAAAAAGAGGCATCAGCAGTTAAATCAAGCATAAAAAAAATGCCTAAAGAGCAGCATGAGTTTAATGAAGATATAGCTAAAGCAGCATCGGCGGTGGCGCAGCAATATCAACAAAACTTAGTATTCCCGCCTTATTCGCAACCTTTAACGGTATATGATGAAGACCGGCTAAAGCCAAATCAGTTTTTCCCGGTTACTAGCCCAGTAGGAGAGCAAGGCGGGGAGTTAACAGTGAGCTTGTCTCAATATCGGTATGTGTATCCACAAGCTATAGAGCTAACCGTAAGCGCCCCAAATTTAGGTAAGGCGGTAGTAACACTCAGTAATACAGACACCAAAAAGTCGCTAAAAACGCAAAGTGGTGTGGCTCGTCAAAACGAGCTGGCAATGACATTTAAAGGTGAAGAAGACTATCCACGTAATTTACAATTATTAGTTGAAGCCGATATCGCGGGTAAAATAGTCCCGGTGGTGGCACAAATACACTATATGCCGCCTAGTGCAACCTTAACTGGTTTTGAAAACGCCTATCCACGTAATGAAAACATGATAGTACCGGCCAATTTAACAGTTATAAAAAGTGGCTTATACCGTTTAAGAGCTAACTTATACAGTGGAACTTCGCCATTAGCACATTTAGTTGCTAAAGCACGTTTAAATGAGGGCAGTCAGCAAATTGACTTTAAAGCGCATTGGTCTGTTTTGCCCAAGCAAACGAATGACTTACGGTTAAGCGATTTTGTTGTTGAGCGTATGTCGCCAAGCCCAGGTGAGCTTAACAGTTTTGGTGAAAGTGAAATTAGCGAGTTTACTATTGAAGATTTTGCTTACGACAGCTTACAACAGTTGCCTTATCAGGCAAACAAACAAGAAATGCAGAGTTTAGAGTTTTTACAAGGATTAGCTGCTGGTCAGTAGCAGCATAGAACAAAGTGAAGGGTTTGCATTACTGCAAACCCTTAAAAATTAGCTTAAATTAATTGTAACCACGTCGGCTTGGTTTGTTTCATCTTGTTCATGATTAATTGGCGCTTTTGGAATATCTGGCTTATCGAGCGCGATATCGCCCCCATCAATAACGTCACCCGTTTGCAAGTTGGTAAAATCAAATAATTGATTATCAGCTAAGTGTGAAGGCACAACGTTTTGCATGGCGGTGAAAATACTCTCTATACGGCCTGGGTGCTCTTTATTCCATTGCTCTAGCATATTTTTAGTGTGTTTACGCTGTAAGTTTTCTTGTGAGCCACATAAATTACACGGAATAATAGGGTAGCCTTGGCTGAACGCATATTTGCTTATATCGGCTTCTTTACAATATGCCAGTGGGCGAATAACCATATGCTCACCGTTATCGCTCATTAGTTTAGCCGGCATACTTTTTAGTTTTCCGCCATAAAACATATTTAAAAACAAGGTTTCTATCATATCATCGCGGTGATGACCCAGTGCAATTTTAGTCGCACCTAACTCTTTAGCAGTGCGATATAAAATACCGCGGCGCAAGCGAGAGCAAAGCGAGCAGGTTGTTTTACCCTCAGGAATAATATCAGTTACAATACTGTAGGTATCTTCTTCTACAATTTTGTATTCAATATTTAAATTATCAAGATACTCAGGAAGCACATGCTCAGGAAAACCAGGTTGTTTTTGGTCGAGATTTACTGCAAATAAATCAAACTTGATAGGTGCAACACGTTGTAAATGTTGCAACATGTCGAGCATAGTGTAACTGTCTTTGCCACCCGATAAGCACACCATAATACGGTCACCTTCTTCAATCATGTTAAAGTCCATGACAGCTTGACCTGTGAGGCGGCGTAAACGCTTTTGAAGCTTATTTAAGTTGTATTGAGCTTTGGCTTGAGCAGAATGAGACACTATGCCCCCTTATAAAATAGTACGGCAAAATTAATTGCTAAAAATAAAGGGGCGTATTATAAGTCATATGTAATATGGGAGCTACTGCAAACGCTAACTTTCTGCAAGCGGGCTTACGTACCCATCAGGTTTAAGTGCAAGTACATCACAATCAAGGCTGTCAATAACATGCTCAGCAGTGTTGCCTACTAAGGCAGCGCTTAAGCCAGTCCGTCCGACCGTGCCAATAACCACTAATTCGCTGTTTAAGCGTTTTGCAACATCCGGTATCACATCTTCTGGTAATCCCTCTTCAATAAAGCATTGTTCAGAGGTTAGGTTAAACTCACTAGCGAGTTCATTGGTTGATTCAATATGATGTTTTTTAACTGATTCGTTATATAACCCTGGGTTAAACTCAGGGATCTCTATGGCTATATTAACCGGTGTAGCAGGGTATGCATTGACTAAGTTAAGTTTAGCATTAGCCAGTTCACATAAAAATTGTGCATCTTTAATTATGCGTTTATTCAGTGACAGGTGCTGATCATTTTCACTGACTGCATTAACAGCCGCTAAAATATTCCCATGTGCTGGCCACGCCATATCTTTTACAAATAATACAGGGGTTGGGCATTTTCTGACTAAGTGCCAGTCTGTTGGCGTGAAAATAACCGCTTTAAGAGCACCATGCTGATGAGTACCTTTGATCACTAGGTCATATTTATCATTAATAACGGTATTAATAATGGCTTCGTAAGGGCGGTTATGCCAAATGACTTGGGTATTAATATTAATGTTTTGATAAGGAGAGACAAGATCTTTTAACCATAGTTCGCGATCTTTTAACACCGCTTTACGCATTGCTTCACGTTCATCACCAGAGAGCATAGTAGTCATTTCGTAAGAGAAATCGTACACCGTCATAAAGGCGGTAATGCTAGCCCCTGATTTTTTGGCTAAATCTATTGAACGCGCGAGGGCATTTTGATCGTCTTTAGTTGGGTCAATAACCGCGATAATACGTTTAATCGTTTCCATTGTGCTACTCCATTCACTTAACAGTTATACCTTGAGTGTAACGCAAATACACAACAGTTAAAGGGGTAGCACTAATATTCTTGTTCTATATCAAGAAATAAAGCTTCTCTAATTTTGAAACCCTTACCCTGCATTAACGTGTGTAGAGCTTTACAAAATTTAATTATTTTCAGGCTTTATTAAAGTGTTGTCTTCCACAGTGAATCCACTCGTTTTTTTCACAAAGTCTACTTCGGGTAGTAAGTTATAAACATTATCTTTGATTGTAGAAAATAGATAACTCTTTCCACCTCGAGTAAATAAATTAATAAGATACCAATATTTTTTTTCAGGATAAACAGTCATATCAACGTCAATAAAGTGATTGTTATTGATATAAATGCCTCTTACGTATTTGTCATCAATTAGCTCGCCGGTTACATCTGACTGTATTCTAATGCCTCCCTTAGAACGTAAAACTGTGTTGTGAGTAAAATAAATACTTCCCCAATTAAAAGGCTCCGTC
>NZ_JBQKUL010000045.1:0-33441 GCF_054968565.1 Pseudoalteromonas sp. G5_S1_54_S4
CGGGTTACGAGCTGTATCCCTAACATCTTTTTGGCCTTCTCATTTGTTCCTCATTCCCTTCTCTTAGTTTCTGTAGTGGTCAACTAATTTTGGCCACAGTTTTAGAATCTTGATATCTAATCTCAGATTCATTCGGCGCTAAACCAGCATTATAATGATGTGGTCTAACATTATTGTAATATCCGTTGATATAATCACTCACACTATATTTAGCGTCTCTAAAGTTTTCATATCCAACTTTTGGCATCCATTCCGTCTTAAAGCTTCTAAAAAATCGTTCCATTGGCGCATTATCCCAACAATTTCCGCGCCTACTCATACTTTGTTTGATTTTATAGCGCCATAAACGTTGGCGATATTTCAAACTTGTATAATGACTACCTTGGTCTGAATGAAACATCAGTCCTGACGGTTTCCCTCTGCTTTCATACGCGAGTTCAAGCGCTTTTAATGTTAAATTAGTATCTGGTGACAATGACATCGCCCAACCAACTACTTTGCGTGCAAATAAATCAATAACGACGGCTAAATAGGCCCAGCGATTGCCTGTCCAAATATACGTCACATCACCGCACCATACGGTATCTGGCTCAACAACATCAAACTGTCTATCTAGCAGGTTTGGGATTTCAAGATGCTCATTACCACCCCTTTTATATTGATGCTGTGGTACTTGGCAGCTCTCTAGTTTTAGTTTAATCATGAGCTTAGCGGCGCGATAACGGCTTAATTCAAAACCGTTATTCGTTGCTATTGCCGCGATTGTCCGCGCCCCAGCTGAGCCGCCGCTCATTGCATGTATTGCTTTAACTTCAGCCTCTAGCCTTACTTGCTCTGGCGTCGGCGTTGTATCCCGTATAGCCCAATATTTATAGCTGCTCCGATGCACATTGAATACGTTACACAGCACGCTAATTGGGTAACGCTCTCGTTGATTTAGTTTCTCAATTAACGAGAATTGTTCAGGGAGTCGGACATCAAGAGAGCGGTAGCCTTTTTTAATATATCCTTTTCTAATTCAATGCGTTGAATTTGCTTTTTAAGTTCACGAATTTCAATTTGTTCGGGTGTCATTGGTGAGGCGGTGGGTGTCTGGCCATTCCGCTCTTGCTTTAATTGAGTTACCCACTTACTTACAGTTGATTTACCCACCCCCATAGCCTTGGCTGCATCTTCTTGTGTATAACCTTGGTCCACCACAAGCTGAGCCGTTTCTAATTTGATTGCCGCAGAGTATGTTGCGCGTTTTAATTTCGTCATTTTTTCACCCAAATTTGTATGCTTATTAGCATAACATTTCTTTCTTAATGGGTGGCCAAAATCACTGTACCACTACAGGATAAATTACTTTACTAAACTATAATCAGTCTAAATCAATACAAGCAGAAATAAAAAATCTAATTCTTAAAGTTACCATTGAATAAGGATAATCATGCACATTGACGAGTTAACACAAATAGTTATTGGCTGCGCTATAGAGGTACACAAAACCTTAGGCCCTGGCTTATTGGAGTCAAGCTATGAATCTTGTTTAATGTATGAGTTATGTCAGGCTGGGTTATTTATTAAAAATCAAGTTGAACTACCAATAATTTACAAGGAACAATATATTGCAACAGGCTATAAATTGGACATTTTATTACCAAATGAATTAATAATTGAACTGAAGGCCGTTGATAAACTACAACCTATTCACTCAGCGCAGTTGATTACATATATGAAGCTATCAAATATAAATACGGGCTTACTAATTAATTTTAATACACTAAAGTTGGTTGATGGTATCAAGCGCTTTAATTTATGATTTTTCAATCAACTTGATAGTTAATATTCTCTTAAGTGAAGATGCACAAAGAGGATTAAGAGGCGCTGCGCTTTTAGAGGTAGTGACAAAATAATTATTCAATTGGATTAGGGCTTTGGTTTCTCATTTACTACTCATTCCCTTCTCTCATTGCAATTAAATCTAAGTAAATCATACACAAAGAGGGCTAAGAGACGCTGCGCTTTTAGAGGTAGCGACAAAATAATTAGTACTTAACCTGAACTCTGGTTAAGAGATTTACTAACATATTGAATCAAAAAAATATTTGTGCTTATTTTTCTCTAGCTAGAGATTTTTAGTGAAAACAAGGCGAAATTACGCGTCAATAGCTCGCCTATTGCAAATAAATTCAACGCAGTTAGCGCTGAAAATAGCTGCTTGAGATGGATTTATTATCCGGAGTTCAGGTTACTTAGGTTAATGGCTTTGGTTTCTCATTTACTTCTCATTCGCTTCTCTCAGTGCAATTAAATCTAAGCAAATCATGAGCAAGGAGGATTAAGAAACGCTGCGCTTTTAGAGATAGTGACAAATACAGAATATTTTAATTAATAACTAGACCTAGTCGTTAGTGTTTTCTCATTTACTTCTCATTCGCTTCTCTCAGTGCAATTTGGTCTTGGTGAATTATTTAAAAAAAAGAAGTTATAGACACTTAGCATTTAGAAGATAAAAATAGAAGCTGCGCTTCTTACGCAAGCAAGCTATGCGTCTACAAGCAACCCTAAGATCTGAGACCTTAGCACGCACCTCGCAGCCCATATCTCGTAGCTCGAAGCCCGTAACCCGTGGCTTGCATTTTAACCACAGTATTTATTAAACATCCAACTGTTTCTAATAGCCTCATAATGAGAACCAAATTGCAGCGATAAACACACTATTGGCAAACGATTCATTTGCTCAGCCATACTAAAAATTTTATTAAATTTATAACCATATTTAGAGGCTAATTTAAGCTCGTTCACATAAAGGGCTTTGTAGGTGGGTGGTAGTTCACTCCAGTGCATTAACGCAATTTGAATAATACCTAAATGAATATCTAACTTATACGGGCCAACTTTTTTGGCTTGTTGAATATAATTGTATACCCGCTCTGTTGGCCCCTCTTGATAACTTACAACCTGCGCCAAACTCATCCACGTTTGCGCCCAAGTTTCTCTAAGCTCAACCGACTTTAATAACGCCTGCTCAGCTTGTTGATATGTTTGCTTAACTTTATCTGATTGCTCACTTGATGTGGTATCAACACCACTGAGGCTTAGTAATTTTATATGGGCTAAAAAATGCCAATAATGAGGATGCTCGGGATCCAAATTCGTAGCTAACGTAATCGCATTTTCTGCAGCTTGAAGCGATGAACCAGATAAAGCACCATCCGACTCTTGCACAATATTAAGTGCATGAAAGTACCATGCATTAGCGCGCATACTTTGCATGCTGCTATATGCAATTACAAGCACTATTAGAGCTAAAATAACAGCAGGCACTACCTTGACCATGTTTAATTTAGTCATTAAATAAGCTCTCGGTTAATTGCAGCGGGTTAGTTACAAAAAGTGCTGTTGCCTGCTCTTCACCTATTAACTGCGCTACTGTTTTTCTAGCTTGGCTTAAAATAGGCGGTCGGCGCTTTACTGAATGCGCATCAGAGGCAACATAGTTCACAAAACCATCTTTTAACATTTGCAACGATATTGCTTGAGCGCTTTCGCCCCACTCCCCTTCAATACTCGATGCTGTTAATTGAAAGTCGCAACCTAATTGGTTTAAGTGTTGAATATAATAAAGATTAGACTGAATATCGCGATTACGCTCAGGGTGGGGAATAATAACGCGTATATTTTGTTTAGCGAGCCACTGAATAAACTTATCGTAACCTTGCGGCATGTGTGAATGCGGTAACTCTAATAGCAACACGTTTTTGTCTGCTATTTTACCAATAAAAGGCAGTTTATTAGCCATCACCATTGCCATAAGCTCTATGTCTAAACGTACTTCAGCAGCGGCCGCTAATTTAACATTAATGCCTTCTTTATGCGCCTCTAACTTTAAACTTTCTAAATCGTTTTGTATTTGGTTAGTCGCATTGTTAAAGCGACCCATATGTATATGTGGCGTTGCCACCATATGAGTAATGCCGTCGTTTTCAGCCAATTTTAAAAGCGCTAAAGATTCAGTTAAATCTTTAGCGCCATCATCAATACCCGGCAAAATATGCGTATGAATATCAATCATAAATTACTTAATTACGCTTGTGGCTTTTCAGGTTGCTGTGAGTAATCGTAATAATCATAGTAGCCATGACTATGCTCATCTTTAGACTTACTCATATCTACCTTGTTAAGTACCACACCAGCAACATGGGCTTTTACTTCAAATAAACGCTCAAGGCCAGCTGTAATTGGTTTAATACGGGTTATGTCTGACTTAACAACATAAACAACCGAGTCAACACTTTGCGCAATTACTAATGCATCACTTACCGCTTGTGTGGGCGGTGTATCCACAATAATATGATCGTACTGCGCTTTTAACTCGCCAAGTAATTCGGCAAAACGTGGGTTTGATAAAAGCTCAAGTGGATTAGACGGTATTTGCCCGCTTGGCATAATTGCTACACCCGATTGAGTATCAAGGTGCACACAATCAGCTAATTGATCTGTACCAATCATTAAATTACTTAAACCTGGGTGAAATACCGGTATATCAAAACGTTTAGCTAATGTTGGTTTACGTAAATCGGCATCAATCAGTAATACCTTGCCCATTTGTGCCAACGACATCGCTAAATTGGCAGA
Source organism: Pseudoalteromonas sp. G5_S1_54_S4 (assembly GCF_054968565.1). Taxonomy (NCBI): domain Bacteria; kingdom Pseudomonadati; phylum Pseudomonadota; class Gammaproteobacteria; order Alteromonadales; family Pseudoalteromonadaceae; genus Pseudoalteromonas; species Pseudoalteromonas sp. G5_S1_54_S4. The sequence continues at coordinate 4,624 of NZ_JBQKUL010000045.1, forward strand.
GGTGGTGGTTTTACCTTCTCCTGGGGCAGTAGAGGTAACCGCAATAACCTGATGCGCTCTGTCAAGGTGAGTGAGCAATAAACTAGTTCGGAAGGTACGTACCGACTCAGCAAAGCGGCGGTATGTATCCTCCAAATAAGCATGAATCGGAAAAAAGCTCTTTTTAGGAACAGCAACGTGAGGCAATAATCCTAACATGCGCTGTGCGAGTTTATTTTCGACGTCATTTTTATTTTTAACTGTGTCGTTTAAGGCATCAAAAACAAAAGTCATTACCACTGCAAAACCAAAACTGGCTACAAAGGCTAAAATAACAATTAACTTTTTGTTAGGCTTGCTCGGTTCATTTGGTGCAAAAGCACGGTCAGTAAAGCGTGCAGCTGCAGAGCTAAAGTCACTGGTTACTTCCGTTTCTTTAGAGCGAGATAAAAAGGTATTAAAAATATTACGATTTGTCTCAACTTCACGCTTTAACTGATTATATTGTGTTTCTTTGCGGGTAATATCTTGATATTCAGCACGAATTTTAGCTAAATCGCGCTCAAGTGCATTCACTGTTCGTGTAGTTCTGTTAAGCTCTTTTTCTATACCGGTAATTAAACCTTTAATTTGCTTATTAAGGTTAGTTTTTACGGTTGCAAGCTCAGCTTTAGCTGAGATCATTTTAGGATGTTTAGGGCCGTAAACCTCACTAAGCTCACTGACTTTACGCTCAACGAGTACCACCTCGCGTTTAACATCTTGTACTACACGGTGTGAAGTAATCTCAGGCATACTGCCCAATAGCTCTATGTTGTCGTTACCATATTCGTTAATTACACGGTTAATGCTTTCAAGGTTATTTTTAGTCGCACGCGCATCTACTAGCTGTTTTGAGGTTTGCTCAAGCTCTTGGGTAACCAGCCCTGCTATACCTTCTATATCAACCAGTTTTTGTGCTTCTCGATAGGCTTGTAAACGCACTTCAGAGCTATCTAGTTGTATACGTAATTCAGATAAACGCGTATTTAACCAGCTTGATGCCTGCTGAGTAATACCCATTTTAGCGCGCATTTGGCTTTCTATGTAAACTTCGCCTACCGTATTAGCCACTAACGCAGCCAACTTCGGATCGCTCGACTCAAAACTTACACGCACTAATTGCGTTTTCATTATAGGAGAGACACTCAAACGCGATTTGAATGCAGCAAGCAAACCTAACATTTCTCGCTCTGCTTGTTCTTCTTCGCTAAGGGCTGAGCTTTCTTTTTTATTTAAAAAAGGTAACAGCTGCTTAACCATGCCTTTTAACTCACCTGTAAGTGAAGGTTTAGCAATAAAGTCGGTATGCTCTTTTAGGTTGAGTTTAGTAATTACCTCACGAGCAATACTGTTTGACTTAATCACTTCAAATTGAGTTAAGTAATATTCTTTTTTAGTAGAATCTAAGCCATAAATTTCATCAAAGCTGACCGCTTTGGTTTGCTCCGACTCAATCAATAAAGTTGCTGTGGCTACATACTTAGGCACTAAGGTTAACGCAACCATTACAGTGAGTAATGTCACTACAATAGCAAAACCTAAAATTTTCCATTTACTTTGCTTAATAATATTAAGATAAGCACCTAAATCAATAACGTCCTCGTTGTTGCTAGGTTTTTCAGAGTGTGTATTCATTTTTTAATTACTGCCTTAAACTGCTTAAAACAAGCGCTGTTCTATTTTTATGGTGTCACCCGCTGCAATTTGGCTATTTAAACTACCTTTTTGTTGCTGCTGTTTGGTTTGCTCTTTAAAAATAAATATTTTATCAACTGAGGCGCGCTCGGTTAACCCACCGGCTAATGCTATTGCTTGATTTACTGTCATAGCAGGCTGGTAAGGGTAAGCACCTGGCTCTTTAACTTCACCATGTATATAAAAAGGTCGGTATTCTATAACTTGCGCATACACATTAGGGTTAACTAAATAATCTGGCTGTAAACCTTCGCTTATTGTTTGCTCAACTTGCGAAACACTTAAACCAACTAGTTTAACCTTACCTAAAAATGGGTAGTTTATCTCACCGCTATTACCAAGCAATGAAGTTACATCTAAATCGGGCTGGCCAAATACTTTTATTTCTATTTTGTCGCCCGCACCTAAAATGTAGTTTTGCGAATCGTTCGCAAAACTACAAAAGCTCAGTAACAACATTAAGCCTATTAAAATTTTAACCTTCATTCATTTCCCTTTAATGCAAATGTAAAGTTAAGGCCAACAATTACGCGGTCAAATTCAATATTAGTTTGAGTTGAGTTACGGTCAATAAATTCAACATAGCCTGTTACCATACCAAAATTACTGGCTAAATAATTTAAGCCTAAGCGGGCATTTTTAACTTTATCTTTACGGTTAAAATTACCAGAGTACTGTTGGTCAACGTAATTAGCACTTACTACCGAGCTTAAGTATTCGCTCCAATCATGCTGCCACGTTGCACCGTAAACACTCTCGCGAATGTAATCGCCTTGCACTAAGGGATCTTTGGCTGCACGGCTAGTAACCAATTGAAGTGATGAATAAGAAAGCGGCTTCCAAACAGCAGCAGCTTCCCAACTTAAACCACTAAAGTTATCGCGCAGGTTCGACTCAAAATCTTTATTTTGGTAACCCACTTTAAAAGAACCAGAAGTAACGGCTGTGGCTTCCCACTCCATACCCAGCAACACTTTAACATCGTCTGAGTCACGGGTTATACCGTTTGAATCAATTACATCGTATTGGTAATTTTCTTGCTTAACTTCTAAAAAAGCACGCGTACCGGCTTGGGTATTATAATAACCTGTAATACCTAGCATAGGCTTGTCGTAATCACGAAACTGCGATATGGCCGTAAAATTTTGATAATTTTTGTTATAATAACCTGCTGTTAAAGCAACCATTGCTTTAGAGCTAATAGCGCCGTACTCATAGCGAGCTGTTAGGTTTTGTTGCTGGTAATGAACGAGCTCATCAACAACATTACCTTGACCTTCGGTTAAACCCGCACCACGTGGCTCGTACAACCAGTCGGCATCACCAGTAACATCTAGGCGGTGTTGGCTAGTAAACTCTTTGTGCACACCCGCACCCACATTTACTTGGGTAAAGTTATCGGTGGTGTCTTTATTATGAAACGACGTGCTTGATGCAATATCAAACTTATAGCTATCAGGGCCATCTTCAATTAAGGCATTTAAACTCGGCGCTATGTTCCATATTAAACGTGACTGAGTGGCCGAAGGAGTCATAAAAAAGTTGTCGTTGCTGCTCACGCCTAGTTGTAATGTAGGTGTAACTTCAGCGCCGTCCTTAGTCATTACACTGCCAGGTTGTAATTCTGCTGCTAATGCAGGTGCACTTAAGCCTAACGCAACAAGTAAAGTGGTAATTGTATTAGTACGCATTTTCACTTTTAAATCCCTTAAAAATTGTCATAAAAATTATTTTTACATCAAACCATAAAGACCAATGTTTAATGTAATGTAGGTCGTATTCAACTCGCTTAGCCATTTTATCGAGGGTGTCAGTTTCGCCGCGCCAGCCGTTAATTTGTGCCCAACCCGTAATACCCGGTTTGGTTTTATGCCTAAACATGTAAAATTCTACTTTTTTTCGGTACTCTTCGTTATGCGCAACCGCATGGGGCCGAGGGCCAACAATAGACATATCGCCTTTTAAAACATTTATAAACTGCGGCAGTTCGTCAAGGCTAGTACGGCGTAAAAAGCCACCTAGTGGGGTAATGCGGGCATCATTTTTGGTTGCCTGAGTCACCACATCGCTGTTTTCGGTTACCGTCATCGAGCGAAACTTCCAGACTTTTATTTTTTGCCCATCTAAGCCATAGCGATCTTGCTTAAATATTATGGGCCCTTTAGATGTCAGCTTGATTGCGGCAGCAATCGTTAATAATACAGGAGTGATTAAAGCAACAATAAAGGTGGAAACCACTATATCTTCTGTTCGCTTTATAAATTCGTGAGTACCAATACATGGTGCTTCAAACACGCTTAGTGTATCCACAGCACCTACATGTTCAATGCGAGCGTGTATCAAGTTCGACAATAAAAAGTCTGGTACTATATGCACGTCAACGGTGGTATCGCCTAACTGTAATAAAATATCAGCTATTCGTTTTTGCGCTTTCATAGGGAGTGCAATGTAAAGTATGTCTATTTCGCCATTACGCGCTGCATCCACTGCACTTTGAATGCGCCCTTCAACACCCTGCTGTTCAAGTTGTTCAAACAAACGTTCAGGGCTTCTGTCGTCGTAAAAGCCTTTAAAATTGAATCCTAGCTCATCGTGCTTAACTATTTCAGCATGTAAATAAGCAGCAGACTCTGTAGCACCAATAATAGCCACATTGCGTTGCGACAGCCCTAATTTACGGCGGCTACGTTTATACAAATAAACACCTAAACGCCAAATATATAAATACGAAACACTAAGCATGAACCAAATAGCTATTCCTACGCGAGAGAGCGATTCGGTAAATTTAAAAATAAAAGAAACAACCAGCAAAAACGCAAAGGCAATTAAAACACTGCCCCATGCACACAATACCATTGTTCTAAATTTACCTGCACGCCAAGAGCGATAAGTAGAAAATAGCTCGGCACTATACAAATAGCTAAGTGCAACGGTTAGTGCAGATACAACATAGATAGGGGTGAGTTTAAAGTTATAAACTAAAGCAGCGCACTGAAAGGCTAAAAACAACGCAAATATATCAAATAATCGGTAAAAATTGGCATCAGAGGAACCAGAAGGTTTAAAAGTCCTTGGAGATGTCATTTTGCTTAATTCCTTGTAGCTAATTCTTATTGGGTTAACCCCACATATTCCACGGGGGGATAATATAGTATTAGCCATTTTTGTTCAATTACAGTTCACGACAAAAGTACTAATTTTTATGGCAATAAACATTTAAATGCTATCAACGTTTATTGCAACATTTTTATAAACTTAAATATAAAAGCTATCTTTAGCTAAACAAGCCTTTAAACCAACTCCAAACCCCAAACGAATACCCTTCAAAAATATCAATTCCCAATGCCGACTTAATTAAATATAAAACTAGTAATGTAAATAAAATAATAAAAGTAACCCCAATGCTTAAAATAAATGCCTGAGTAAACCTTGCGATTTTTTGCTCTTTTGCGCTTAATTCACGCCTATTTCGCCCTGCTAAAAATACGTAATAATAACGGTATTTAAAAAGCTTAACTACGCCTCTAAAGTCAACAGCATGGTTACCCCACTGCCTAGCACCAATGGCTATTTTTAAATGCGTTAACTGTTCATCGGTAAAGGTCGTTTGAATGTTTTTAGGCATTCGCTCTAGCAAGCTTCTAATAGCGGGATCATTCTGTAAGTTTGACAAAAAAGCCTCAAATAAAGCGTGAATAATAAATTTTCAGTTATTTTAAACAACTACCCAATAATAAAAAGCCAATTATAAATAATTGGCTTTTTATTGGCTAAAAGTACTTTTTATTTAAGCGTACTAGAGCGATAAGTATTATTATTTAACCAACTTGGTAATTCTACAGTTGGTACTGTACCATTTTGATTAATATTTGTTTGGTGATACGAGTGTTGGTTCCAAATGCGGGTTGCATTTTTCCAAGGCTTGCTGTTATCAGCAGCACCATAAACTGTAACACCATTATTAATGCTATAACGACTATCGTAATTGTTAGAAACAGTAATCAGCTCGGCATTATTATCGCCAGCTAAGTCAACCACAATTGGGTACTCCCACAAAGAACCAGTTGAGTTATTAACTAGCGATAGCACTTCACCATTAACGCCATTTAAAACTCTAACGGTTAAGTTGTCCTGTACGATTACTTCATCAATACCATCACCGTTAAAATCATAAGCACTAATACCTAATTTACCACTCCATTCATCACTATTAGGAACAGACCATACCAGCTGGCCATATTCATCATACATAGTCACTGAAGAATAACCTGCATGTACGATTCCAATACTGTTAGCGCCTAAAAAGTTCGATATTGCCTGAGCGCCACCACCTGGAGATGAAGCAGTATCAACTTCCCATTTAACGTTACCGTCTTCTTCAAGTGCCACAATGCGGCTTGTAGTTGATGTTGGTCCTGACGGCATAGATAAAATAATTTCAGGCTTTTGATCGTTGTCTATATCAGCTATAGAGGAGAACCATACGTCACTCTCTCCTGTATATGACCAAAGATTAGCGCCATTACTATCTAACAATTGACCTCTACTTAAAATTTCCTGAACATCATCATTATTTGAATCAAAAATTGTATATGTTGGTGACCAATTAACATTATATAATGAGCCAGTTTCATAATTATAAACAGCATCACCAAGAGTAAACTCTAAAGAACCATCATTGTTGATATCAGCAATAGCAATATTACTGGCAGTTTTCCAGCCAGAATTAACTTTAGCTATTTGTTTTATTGTCACACCATTATTATCTATAACAGATACAAAATCTTCAAACCTACTTGAAGCAACAATTTCAACTATACCATCATTGTTTAAATCTGCTGCGGCAACTGAGTATGACGCATCAGCCATAATAGCCCCTTGAGAATAATCCCAAAGTTCACTGCCATCAATACCACTTAAGGCTCTCACCACCCCATTATTAAAACTACCTTTTCTAAAGCTAACCACCACAACATCAGCAATATCATTATTATCAATAACACTATCGCCATTATCGTCATTTAGCTGTACAACAACTGGCGTTGCCATTACTTGGTTGTATTCAGGCATAAAGTTGCTTGAATTCCAATGCCACTTTTGTGTCATTTCAAACGGAGCTATAGGTTGGGCTTTAGATGGTAGTTCGCCATTAAATTCGCCACCTAGTAATGCCATTGAGCCATAAAAACTTTGGCCAATAATTGGCATTTTTGCTGTACCATAAACACCTCTAATATCAGCATATGGGGCTAATACAACACCTTCCCAGCGGTTACCTTTAATGTCTAGCTTTTGGGCATTAGTAAAGTTAAATACTGTTTTAGTTGCATGGGCACGTAACCATGCAAAGCTTTTACCTTTAACAACTACGTTATCATCACCTGTAATATTAAAAATTACAGTCGCATCGCTTGGTATTCCCCACACTTTAAAAGTATGCGCTTTTGCAAATTGGCGAGCATCTAAATTAAATACTTGTGTATTAGAACTGCCATCACCTTGTAAGTAAAGCCCGCCCCATTTGCTTTGTACTGTTCCTGTAGCATCAAGCTTACCTAACTCAGCGCTTAAATCTTTGTAATATTGTTCTTGCTCATCAAAATTAAATGGTAATGCCGATTGTTCTTGATTAGATAAAATTTCAGAGCCTCGCTCCATACCCCAACGTACAGCCCAGTTAACATCTGTACCACCAGTAGCAATGATGCTACCTACGTATTGGCGACCATATTTAAAGTCGATGCTTGAATCACTAATTAGGTAATATTCGCTTGGGTTTGACGGGCGCCTGTAGCCTACACTGTAACCTTTAAGGTCTATTTCACCGGCGGCTATTGCGCCGTCAGCACGGCCAAAATTTGATTTAAAATCGTTAAAAACAAAAGCAGAAAAATCATTGGCTACACCTAGGTCAGCAGCCAGAGTTGATGAGCTGGCTAAAGTAAGTGCAATTACAGCACTTAATTTCTTAAATTTAAGTAAAGAGTTTGTCATTTTATCCCTCAAAAAATGAAAGTGCTGAGTAGGCACCAATTAATATTATTAATTTAACAAAACAACAGCTTTGTTAATTTTGTCTGAGCATTATATATACAAACAACTTAAAAAGGAACAAAAACACTACGAAAGTACCAATTTATATAGTAAAAATTAAGAGGTGAAATAAAAATCAATAACTTACAACGAAAAAAAACATAAAAGAAAGATTAATTAACGAGTAAATGTAAATCAAATGTTAACTATCACAATCAAAGGCTAGAAGCTTTTGCTAGCTAGTTTTTAAATGTTCTGATGTGAAGCATGACGAAATTGGAAAAAAGGAGAAATTGCTTAGCAGCATTCTAAATTAATCATCGGCTCTAAGTTACGTATAGAATTTCATCTGCAAAATAATAGAGGTATTTCTAAAAAAGTTAGTAAAAATATTAGCCTTTGTAGGTTTCTTTTAAAATAAAGCGGGAAATGAAGCCATTCGCCATAAAGCTACCCTAGCAAGAAACTGCCTAGCCCTTTATGTTTTTGACGATATAGCTTCGAAGCGTGAGATTAGCTTACATTAAAACGAAAAACAGTAAACTTTGGATTAGCAAAAGCTCTAGAAGTATTCTGACTACTAATTTACAAAGTTTTTAAAGTATTTTGTATCTTTTGCATACCTAATTAACTCTTCGTAAAATTTTTTATTTTCTCCAAAGGCCTGCGTACAAGTTTGCTGCGCCAAAATATCGTAATCACCATTAACCTCTAGAATTAGAGGTCCATTTTCGGTTAAAACAATATCCCAACCTAATGATCTTACATTTGGAAACTGCAAAGCTGCGTCTTTGACTATATTGATAATCTCTTCCCAGTAAGGAACTACAAGGCCAGAAAAAGACACATGGGTATCAGGGTGTTCAGTATATAAATTTTTAGAGTAGTCGATACCTTGCGAGCTTAATGCACCATTTCTAATATTAACATTAATACCTATTCCGCCTTGTTTACCAGACCAATTATCAACCTTTCGGCCATTTCTTCCGACTCGTAAATAAGCTGAATTTATAATCACTTCGCCAGATTTTGCAAGCAGTGAATCTACTCTAATTGTATTTACAGCTTCAGGATATAAGCGGTGATTAAATGAATGCTGTTGTATTTTTTCTTCAATTAAATAGCTGCCAGAATATTCAGTAAATAGTTTTTTAAGTAACTCTGTTGAGTTATAGCTCTCACCTGACACTTCAAACTTTTTGCCAGCATGTGAGTTTACATTTATTACATTTACACCAGCCCCCTGTTGCGAATCGATTACTGGCTTAATCACTATAGCCTCAGCTGAAATGTTATTTAGTATAACTTCAGCATTAACGCTATTCAGCCCTTTATACTCATTTGTAAAAACATTGTACGAAATAACATTAATTAATTTTGCGGTCGGTATACCGGCATCGGCCATCAATTTATGAAATAAAAATTTATCGTCTGCAAACACTGTATATCTACTATCGTTTATACAATCTTGTCTAAATTGAGCAAAAAGCAAACCTGTTGCGTATAGCTTGACTTCGTCTAAGCTTTTATTTTTTTTGTAACCATCGTATTTAAAGTAATTATGCGGCCAAAACTTTATTGCCCTTGTTAGTAAGTAAAGTTCTTTAATTTGCTGTATCAATGGCTTTCTATCTTGGTCACGAAGCATTTTTACAACAAATTCGTTATAGAGATAAGTCACCCTATCTTTATTAATAACATTAAACATACCAACTTCCTTTTTTAAATTTTCGCTTATTAATGTAAACAGCGAACTAACACAAATATATAAGAACCAACTTCTACTTAAGCGAAATCAAACTTAGCTAGGGCGCACTGCAAAGTACTTTGAATAGGGCGTATCTTTAGCATAATTTACGAGTTCATTATAAAATAATTTATTCGCCCCTAAAGCTTGCGAGCAAGTTTGCATAGATAAAATCCCATAGTCTGCATTTACTTCTAATATAAGAGGGCCGTTATCAGTTAACGCAATATCCCACCCAAGAGATTTAAGTTGTGGAAATTGAATAGCAGCCTTTTTCACGATACTAATGACCTCTTCCCATTGAGGAACAATTAATCCAGAAAAAGATACGCAGGTATCAGGGTGTTTTGAATATAAGTTTTTAGAATAGTCAATTCCCTCCGAACTCAAGGCACCACTTCCGATATCAATTTTAACGCCAATACCACCTGTATCACCTGACCAGTTATCGACTTTTCTCCCGCCCTTACCTAGCCTTAGAAAAGCTGAATTAATAAAAACTTCGCCGGTTTGAGAAAGTAAGGAATCAATTCTGACGGTATTTACAGAGTCAGGATATAATTCTGCAGCAAATGTACTTTGTTGTATTGTTTCCTCAATTAAGTATTTACGATTAAATTGCTTACCAGTAAATAACTTATTAAGTAACTCTTCTGAGTTATAGAAAACTCCTGATACTTCAAACTTTTTAGGTTCATCATGGCATACATTAATGACATGAACTCCATCACCTTGTATAGAGTCGATTACTGGCTTAATTACAATCGAGTCAGCAGTTATAGAATCCAGAATTAATTCTGCGCGCTCTTCATTCAAACCATTTGCGCTCTGCTTCATTGGATTGAATGAAATAACATTAATTAACTTTGCAGTCGGTATTGCGGCATCGGCCATCAATTTATGGAATAAAAATTTATCATCTGCAAACACCGCATATCTACTATCATTCAAATATTGCTTTCTGAAATCGCCAAAAAGAACACCTGTGACATATAACTTAGTGTCTTCCAAACTTTTATCTTTTTTGTAACCATCGTATTTAAAGTAATTATTAGGCCAATACTTTATAGCTCTTCCTAATAGGAAGAGCTCTTTAAGCTGCTTAAAAAAAGGTTTCCTTTGGCTATCACGAAACATTTTAAAAATAACATCATTGTATAAATTACCAAGCCTACTTTTATTTATAGCACTCAACATATCAACTTCCTTATTTAAATTTCTCAGTTAGCAATAGCATTAAAAATTTAGTATTTGTTTTTAAATATCGCTTCCACATTCTGCCTGGCTCTTGAATTACTCTATATAGCCACTCCAAACCGACCTTTTGCATCCACTGCGGTGCACGCTTTACGTTACCTGCTACAACATCGAACGTACCGCCAACACCCATTACAAAGTCAACACCAAGCTTGTCTTGCCATTTATTAATAAAGTTTTCTTTTTTAGGCGAGGTAATCGCAACAAATAATAACTTAGCGCCTGACTCGCGTATTTTAGTGACCACGGCCTCTTCATCATCCCAAAAGTAGCCATCGTTATAACCTGCTATGTTTAAATTTGGGTTCTGTGCTTTAACTTTACTTACTGTTTTGCTAACTACCTCATCGGTGGCACCTAGCAAAAACACAGAAAAGTCTCGCTTGGCACTCATGGCTAATAATTCATGAAATAAGTCAACTCCTGCTACACGCTCTGGCACATCGTGCCCTAAAAAACGCGCACCGAATACTACACCCATACCATCAATATTAATTACCTCACACGCTTTAACCGACTCAGCTAAAACAGGATCTTTTTGCATATTAACTATTTTGGCTACATTAACCACAACATGCTGTAAAAATTGCTTTTGCTCAATTCTACTTTCAATAAAAGTCACCGTCTCTTGCATGGTGGCAATATCCATGGGTGCTTTTAAAAATTCAATACGTTTCATTGTTGAGTCCGTTTTTTAGGTTGTTCAATAGCTGCATTTTTAGCGCTGTTCACTTTTTGTCGATTAAAATAAGCAAACGAATAATATACCCATGCTTGTGTCCAACGTACATAGTCGACCTTATTGGTAAAATACTTATTTTTTTGATAAATAAAACGCTGCTTTTTAGGCATATATAAGGTTTGAATAGCGCGGTTTATTACTTTTTCGGCCATTATAAAGTCATCTGGCGTTTTACCTACTTTTAATAACGTAAAAACAGCTTGCGATACACTGTGCATATCGAGTGGGTAGCGATTATTATTGTAATATTTTGCGGTGCCATCTTGCTCAAACAAATGTGTTTTATAATAAGTAAGACCTTTTGCAATTGACGATTCAAACTCATCAATTTGCAACTCATCACTCAATAAGCGTAGCGCTTCTAGGTTATAACCGGTATGAAAGCCATCTATAAACTGATGATGATGGCGAGCACCATATACCCATGAGCCATCGACTCCCTGTTCACTTACAGACTGCCTTGCTGCATTTAAAGCAAGCTGTTTGTAATGTTGGTTATTAGTTAATACAGCAACTTTTGCAACCCATGCAGCGCCCCAAAGACTGGCATTATGTACAAATGCAGTTTCACCCGGTATGTAACCAAAAAACTGCCTACCATCACATTCTTTATATAATGTTTTTACAATAAAATGCGCACTATCAATTGCAGGTTCTGAGTATTTTTTGTCTTTGGTGATTTCACTTAACGCATATAAAGCCTGAGCAACATAAATAGTAGTAATTACGTTTGGCTTACCTTTAGGAACAAAAAAAGCGCGTGCATTCCAGTCAAAATGATAACCCCAACAACTATGCTGCCAAATAGATTTATCACTTTGCTGGGTCAATAACCAATCTGCTAGCTTTATCGCTTCATCTAAATATATTTGGTCATTGGTTGCTTTATAGTCTTCCAATAAACCTAAAATAAATAAACCAATACCCTTAGGGTTGCGCTTTTTGGGCACGGCACATAATGGCCGCAAGTTTATTGCTAAACGTTTATGAAGCTGAATCCAAGCAAGCCCTACAATGCCTTGCTTAAACCTTGGAAATAATTCAAATAACTTACTATTGAGCCCATCAAACGGATCTTGGCCTGCATAACTATTACTTTTTGCTTTGTTAAACATTTTCCTTGTTATTAGATCAAGCTGACTGCTCATTTTTCGGCCTTAGTAATTAGTTGCTGATAATAATCTGATAAGGTTTTAGCCACAACATCATCCTTAAAGCACTTTAAAAATTTAACTTTTGCAGCCTCACCTAATTGAGTTCGTTTATCTGAACTCTGGGCAAGCTCACTTAAGGCACTAGAAATTTGAGCAACATTGCCTTGATTTACTAACAAACCATGTTCATTATGTGTAATGGCATCTTCTACTGCACCTACGGGAGTTGTTATAACAGGTAAACCAACAGACATAGCCTCAAGAATACTCATTGGTAACCCCTCAGCATAACTTGGCAGCACAACAACATCAGTTCGAGCCAGCAAATCAAGTTTTTGTTCTTTGTTTATCCAACCTAAAAACTCTACTTTCTCTGAAATACCAAGCCCACTACATAGTGTGGCTAAACTGTCAACATCGCCATTCCCTGCTACAAGTAAACGTGCATTTTTGTTTTCAGATTTTGCAAAAGCATGGATTAAGTCTTTAATGCCTTTTCGCTCACTAAGCTCGCCCATAAACGTAAAATTACATGTATCGTGAGCCGTATTATTTAAATGTAACTCGGGAACAGGGTTATATAGTACATCCCATTTTTTATCCATAACTTTATTTAAGGTATTTTCCCAATAACTCCCTAAACATAATCTCAGATCATAAAGACTAAAAATATAACTTATGTATGCTTTTTTTACGCCCACTGCATTCGTATAAAATGAATCTAAATTTGCTGCATGGTTTTGATAAATTATTGGTATTCCAAATAACTTCAACCAAAGCGCATAATAGCTTTTACGAAGTACACTCCCCCCATGAATATGTGCCACTTCGTAATTATTAAAAATAAGTAAAAAAGGGAATAAAACAAAAGCACTCAGTGTACTAAAAAGCTTTTTAAATTTATTGCCAGGCTTATTTGTATAAAAATAATTTATATTATATTTTGAGTTTAAAAAATCATTATTCATAAACGTACTAACAACCGAGGCTACTCCGCCCAGCCCTTTACAACTAACACTTATGACTAATACTTTTTGCTTCATTCTACTTACCTTTGAAATTGTGAATGTTTTTCAAACACTTTGGATCACCTATTAGAAATAGATCTTTTATGCCTTTAAATCCAGCTTGTGGTAAATCAATACTAAAAAGAGTATTTGCTTCAATTACAGTTACGCCTTGATTTGTTACAGCAATATCCCAACCAACAAGATTTAACTGAGTTAACTTTTGTGCTGAAATCAAAATTTGTTGCTTAACAACTTCCCAGTTAGGTATTTGTAAATGAGAAAAGTCAAAGTCAGTATCGGGGTGTTTGTCATATCTCTCAATACCAAACTCATGAGTGGCAAAAGGCCTGAGTCCTTTGCCCGTATTTAAATCAATTCCGATCAACAGCCCACCTGCAGAGCTATTATCTATTTCTCTCCCTGCTGTGCCCATTCTTAAAGTAGCGGCAATAAAATCAACACTGCCATCATCATTTCTGACGGTAATTGCCCTTAAAGTATTTACGCTATGAGAATAAACTGAGTTTAAATAAGGATGCTGCTCTATTGCTGCTTCGACTACATAGTCGCCACTTAAGGCCTGCAAATAATTATAAGTTATCTTTTTATTGTTATATTCATAACCTTCACTTGTACGTTTCGCAATAATTATTCCTTTGCCACCTCTTCCCATAACCGGCTTAATAAACAATTTTTTACAAGTCAAAGTATTAAACATTTGTTCAATTTTTTCTGAAGTTAGTTCGTCATTTGTAAATGAAGTCAGCTTGTCATCACTTTTTACCACTACAATATTTGACTGTTGCAAGCCAATATTATTGAACAATTTATTCATTGAAATTTTGTTTTCGATGAGGGGAATTACCGCCTTTACATCATCGTATTGGGGGAAAATCACTTTATAAAAATAATATGAAGGTATATATTTTTTCATCTCATCTAAAGTTAAATGACAATCTAGAGAGTAAAAATCATGAGTATAATATTGGGTTGGTATATAACCCCAGTACTCTTTTAATTGTTTTAACTCATTTTTTATAACAGAGTCAGGCTTTTTATTTAATGCTGTTTTAAAACGTTTAAAATGCTGCTTCATACGATCATTTGTTAAATAATGATAATAAAAACGGATGTGATCTAAAACTTTGTGCTTTGTGTAATAAATTAGGTTCATGATTATCCCTATTATAATGAACAGATTGCTTGTCGTATTTTTCCATTTTTCGTTCTTGGTATATTATTAACCTCTTGAATTTTAAATGAAATAGATTCACCAAGCCTTTCTTTAGCATTTTTAGTTAAAATTGAGCATTGCTCGGTATTAAATTTATTTTTGTCTGTAACCACCAAAATTGTAATTTCATTTTTCTTATCTTGAATAAACTGTGAGGCAATTAAACCAACAACACCTTTAGGGATATGGTTTAGTATATGTACTTTTTGCCCATCCTCAGCAATTAAGTAATCTCCTGTTCTACCCTCTATAGAATCAACAATTGGAAACACACGACCACATGGGCAGTTTGGCTCATCAGACAATACAACATGGTCGCCTGTTTTATAACGTATTAATGGGTAAAGTGAATTATTAAAGTTAGTACCTACAATTTCAGCAAGTTGCTGACCTGACTCAGTTTTCCCTGCAGGCAATAATTCTACATGAGCGTAGTCTGTTAATATGTGATATCGCCCATGCTCACAACTGGCAATGGCAGCTACACGCTCAAATAACCCATACCAATCAAAAACAGTGCATTTAAAACGTGTTTCGATTAGGTGCTTGTCTTCTTTTGATAAAGACTCTGATGAGGTAACAATCGACTTTAAGTCTCCTGGATAATATTGATTATTCACTTCTAAGTATTTAGCCAACGTGGCTATAGAAGAGGGGTAGGCTTGAATAACTTGCACACCAAAACTAACCATTGTATCTATGTATGATTGCAAGTTAGCAGGCGCCATATGAAAGGACGAAAGCATAATCATATTTTCGAAATAGGAGTAACGCCAAAATGGCGCCTTTTTTTGTTCGAGTGGTACAATCATATCACCCCTGATCCATGCTCGCTTATCACCCTCTTTAAATCCAGCCCAAGCTAAACCTCTATTAATAAAAGCTTGCTCAGTTATGACTGATTGCATATCTTGTGGAATAACTAAGGGCGCGCCTGTTGTGCCACTTGTTGCACCTTTAATAACCGCGCCTGACTTTTTGGACGATAAAAACTTATCCTTATTGCTATTCACTTCCAACTTATCAATAAAAGGAAACGTTTTTAAATTAAGGTCATAACTTTTATAATATTCAACGGTATTTCGTGCTTGCTTAATAGTTTTATTCAGCGTTTTATCATGGTATTTACCTAAAAGCTCAGAGTCATACTCATGGGCAATTAGTTCTTGAGTATATTGTTCACATTTATTGTTTTCTCTAAGCTTTTTTCTTACTAATGCACGCGTACTCAATAAAATATTTTGAATTGAAACTGGGCTTTTTTTATAAACTTTACTTGTAAACATTATAGTAATCCTTTAAACGACAAATATTGAAAAACACACTAATTCACAAGTCCAACTTAAATGATCACTAAGCCTAAAACTTACTGAAATCATCTTCCATTCCTTCTGGATACGACTAAGTACATTGCGCTAATTAAAAAGAGTAAGGCTGGAGTTTTAGTCGTCAAAGCATTATTGGTTAATGATACTAAAATAAAAACAATCAAAGCGATTTTGGCTGAATTTCTATTTTTTCCCAATGCAATTTTAAGTGGTAATTTATAGCAACTTAAAAACAACAAAACTGTACATATGATACCAAAACTAACAATCCAGCCTATTATGTAATTCTCTATAACATCTATTTGAATATAAAAAGCGATATTTTCTAGTAAAGTTTGTGAGGCTCCTAAAAGCCACTCACGTAGGCTTAATTGTTCAAGAATTATAAAAACATCAAATCGCGCTTGAGCACTACCATCAATATGCAGCTTACTTAGTATGCGGGCACCGATGGGAGTCAAAGTAACAACTAATATTGTGAAAATAGACGCAAAAAAAGCCAGCGCTTGTATTACCGCAAAGCGCATTTTTGACACCCGAACTCCTGCAGCTATAAATGCAGGTACCTTAGGTGCTATTAAAATAAATACACCTAGTATGAATATACCTGTTGCAGCGCGCCCACCAAAAGCAAACAGTGCTAACGTAATTACAGTAAAGTAAATTAAATAAGGGATTCTTGTGTAGCTCATTAATATTGGCGCAAGTGCTGCCGTAATTAACGCATTATTAAGAGGATGAGTTAACAGTGCCGTTGATCTAAAGTGACTAAACTTTGAAAAATCTACGGATATTAAGGTGCTACCTAATATGAACTCTAAAATAGCTATAACTGAATTTATGAATAATAAGTATGCAAGCAACGTTAATAGTTTGTTTTTATGATTAGTACTCAACTGACTCAATAAATATAGAGCTAAAAGAGGGGCTACCATAGTATCGACCAAGTAAGCCATCCCCGACGTACCAAATCTAATTAAGCCGTAAAATATAACAAATACAATACTTAATATGCTTATTAGCCAAGATGCTCTAAGCTCTTTTAGGCTAGTTAAAGGCACATTGATACCTCTTCTAAGCGTAAAAATAGCAACGGTTAGCATTAATATATACGTTGAAATATGTATTTTAACTAACGGATTCCCGCCTTCTGATACGTATTTTATACCTACGTTTTCTAGTAAATAGCCGCCAAAAATAAAGGCCGTCAAAAAAGTGAACACCAATACTTTATATATACTTTCACTTTTCATTTATTTATTACCCATGCTTTACATTTTTTATAATTTAGTAAGGCAAGCACACATGAGAAAATGCTCACACCAATAACTACATCAATAATAATATTGACTATGGGCATATTAATTACCACAAAGTTATAAACACGTAATTCAGGAAGGAATATGGCCATACACACAGTTGAAAATATAATTTTATATACCTGCAACGGTACAGCGTATTTATACCCTTTTTTAATAGACAAACATAATGCAACACTAAATGAGGTAAGGTTTGTGATCAAAAAAGCACTGGCTGCACCTACTAAACCATAAAGTGGTATTAAAGTAAGTAGTAAAGAAAGGTTAACTACTAAAGAAAAAACACTGATTTTTGGCAGGTATTTAGTATTTAAAGAAAACTGTAACCCATGATCTATATAATGGGCTTTTAAATTTACAACAAACACCCCCGCACATAGAATATAAATAATAGTAGAACCTTGAGATAAATATTCCTCACTAAGTAATAAGTGCATTATCGGCTCTGCTAAAATACAAAACCCAACTAAAGCGGGCATTGAAATTAAACATAACAAAGTTAAATATTCACCATGCGCTTTGTACAAAGCGGCTTTATCGTTTATTTTTTTTGTTAATTCAGGATAACTTGGTAAGGCTACTACCATAAAAATAAGTGCGCCAATCCCTAATAAAATATTTGATATAGCAGCATAAATACCTGTTTGTGCTAAATCTAATTTCTCTGCAATGAAGTAGCGGTCCAATCGACTTGATATTGCTGCAACTAAGCCGCTGGCCATAAGTGGTAAGCCATAAGAGAAAATAGCCTGAGCGTCTGCAGTTTTAAGTTTATTAATACTAATTTTAAACGGTTTAAAAACAACTAAACCTGCAGCTATGTAGCTCAAAGCAAGGGCTGATAACGCAGAAAGGATATTAGGAGAATAAGCTAGCAAGCCGCCTGTAATTACTATAGCCATAATAGATTGAGTAAGTACGGCAATTCTATATTGATTTAAACGCTCCATTATACGGGCTAATTCAAGATAGAACTGATAGAGAGCTTTAGTTAAAAAAACTATAAAGGTAGCTAAAAACGTAGATAAGGTTAATAAACCTGTTAAATATAACCCCACGCTAACTAATGCTAAAGCTGGCAATGTGCAGCAAAAAATAATTGAGCTGGCAATCGCTGCAAAATTATCATGTTCCTCTGTTTTTTTACTAGGAAGTAAACGCAGCATGCTAGAGTTTATCCACTGCGCAGCTACCGCCCTTACAACTTCTACCGTTAATAGCATTAACGCCAACATTCCGTATTCTGTTGTAGTTAATAATTTGGTATGAATACTAATTAATGCAAAAACACTAATTGCAGCAAAAATTTGCACTGGAGCATATTTAAGTAATGCATTAAACATTATTGTTCTCGCTCAGCCTTAAAAACAAGCTCATTATAAACGGCCTTATACTGCTTAACTATCTGCGAAGTATTAAATAACTCTTTTAACTTTTTCACAGATAATTCTCTATCGAACTTATTTAAGTTTGCTATAATTTCATCAACTGTTGTTGACTCTGTTATATATAAAACACCGATTGATTGAAAAAACTCTTTTTGCTCAGCGAGTATGCCTACTTCAGTACAAAGTAAAGGAAGCCCCGTAGCTAAAATTTCAAGCGGAACTAAGCCAAAGGTTTCTTCTTTAGAAGTAAAAATGCCACAATTAGCATTGTTATAAAGCTCAATTAATTCGTATTTGTTTTTTCTTCCTAAAAAGGTAACTGAATTTTCTAATTGTAACGCTTCAATTTTACGCTCAAGTTGTTGTGCATATTCTTTGTTCGACTTCGACCCCACTATATCTAAACGGCATGTAATACCGTTTTGATTAAGCATATGGATGATGTCTATAGATTGCTCAATGTTCTTTTTAGGATTAATTAAGGCACACGTTATAAACTTTATTTCCCGAGGGTGCTCAATTAGTTGACTTTGTTTAGGGCTATTAAAAAAGCTGTCATCTATCGGGTTATAAATTATGTTTGCTTTAATATTATTTTTAGCTAGTGCTTGTTTTAAAATGTCACCAACAACAAACTTTTTATCACCTAAATACCGAGTAAACTTAGGAATTATTTTTTCATATAAAAAGTTATTAAAAAATCCAAAGTTATGCCGCCCAATTTTTTTATAGCTATGAACAGTAACAACCGATTTCCCCCTAAAACCATTGCCAATTAATGCACTCCAAAAATGGGTATGCACTAGGTCAGGATTCAAAGTTTTTAACAACTTGCGAACATGCCAATTTTGCCAAATAATGCCGGGGGTTTTAAATTTTGATTGCTTACTTGATGTAGGCAGCCAAACAAAATCAACATTATCTGATAGACGAATAACATCACCAGTGAAAGGGATTTTACTCTGTGGGTCGAGCCCGATAATGGTAAACCTAAAGTTAGCGTCATCATGGTTAACCAAATATTCTGCAAACATTTGGCATACACTATCTACGCCGCCACAGTTATTACTGCCCCAGTCATAGGTAGAAAGGGGCATAATTAAAGCGATATGTTTTTTAGGCATTATTGGTATTCTTATTAATACACATTCAAAACTCTTTATTCATATTTTAAGTTTTACAAAATACCGCGAGTATCAATAACAACTTTTGATGCAAACTCTGTTTTATCTGCAGCTTTAAATTGTTTATGATCAACTAATACTACAACGACATTTGCTTGCTCTAGTGCGCTTTCTAACGACACTAATCTGACATTTTTATCTGCTAGGTTGGCCGGTAGCTCTGAAATATTTGGCTCTACAGCAAGTATTTCACCAATATTTTTTGCTGCTAATTCTTCAACAATATTTAATGCCGGACTCTCACGAAGGTCGTCAATATCGGCTTTAAATGAAAGGCCTAAACATGCAATAACTGGACGTTTAAATTCATCAGCGGCTTTTGCTACTTTTTCAATTACGTAAAATGGTTTTGCGTCGTTAGTTAAGCGTGCTTGTTTAATTATTTTTGCTTCGTCTGGGCAGCTTGCAACAATAAACCAAGGGTCAACCGCAATACAGTGGCCGCCAACACCAGGGCCTGGATTTAAAATATTTACACGCGGGTGACGATTAGCAAGCTTAATAAGCTCCCACACATTAATTTTTAATTTGTCACAAATGACCGACAATTCATTGGCAAAGGCAATGTTTACATCGCGAAATGAGTTTTCGGTTAACTTAGCCATTTCAGCGGTACGGGCATTGGTAATAATACACTCGCCGCGCACGAAAGTTTCATATAACTTAACGGCTTTTTCGCTACATGCTTTGCTCATACCACCTATAACGCGGTCGTTTGATACAAGCTCTTGCAATACATAACCTGGTAATACACGTTCTGGACAATGCGCAATGTTAATGTCGGCGGCATCGCCTTTATCTTGTGGGAACGTTAAGTCAGGGCGCGCTTCACTTAACCAAGCGGCTAGTTGCTCTGTTGCACCTACGGGTGAGGTGCTTTCTAAAATAACTAAGTTACCTTTTTCAAGCACTGGGGCAATCATTTTTGCAGCCGACTCAATATAGCTTAAGTCTGCGCTGTGGTTACCACTTTCGCTGTGAATAAATGGTGTAGGTACAGCTACCATAAACGCGTCGGCTTTTTCTGGCGTTGTAGTCGCTCTTAAATTACCAGTAGATACTACGCCACGAACTATTATGTCGAGATCAGGCTCTACTATGTGTATTTCACCGGCATTAATGGTATTAACTGCTTTTTCGCTTACGTCTAAACCAATTACTTTCATACCACGCGATGCAATAACCGCTGCAGTTGGTAAACCTATATAGCCTAAACCAACAACTGAAACTGTTTTAATTGTCATTACTAAATCCTTGAAAAAGTTTTAAACTTTATTTTAATCTTTAAAGTGTTGCTTAATTTTTGCCACAATGCGCTCACACGCTTTACCATCACCATAAGGGTTATGTGCACGGCTCATTGATTGATATTCTTGAGCATTTGTTAGTAAGTTATTTACTTCACTCACAATACGAGCTTTATCTGTACCCACTAGTTTAACTGTACCTGCTTCTACCGCTTCTGGGCGTTCTGTGGTGTCACGCATAACAAGTACAGGCTTACCTAGGCTTGGCGCTTCTTCTTGTACACCACCTGAGTCGGTTACTATTATGTGAGCCTGATTCATTAAGTACACAAAGGGTAGGTAGTCTTGCGGCTCGATTAAATGCACGTTATCAACATTTTTTAATATGCGGTTTACCGGTTCGCGTACATTAGGATTTAAATGCATTGGGTATAAAATTTGTGTATCTGGGTGCGCGGTTGCAATTTCTACTAACGCCTCACAAATTCGCTCAAAACCGCCACCAAAACTCTCACGGCGGTGCCCTGTTACTAAAATAAGTTTTTTAGTTTCATCAAGCTCTGGAAACTTAGCTTTTAATGTTGCGATTAAATCGGTATCAGTTTTTACCTTATCAACCACTTGTAATAATGCATCAATAACGGTGTTACCAGTAACTAGAATATCGTCAGCATTTACTGCTTCGTTGAGTAAGTTTTGCTGTGATGTTTGCGTTGGTGCAAAGTGTAGCTTTGTTATAGCGCCAGTGAGTTTACGGTTACCCTCTTCCGGCCATGGTGAACTTAAGTTACCTGTGCGTAAACCCGCTTCTACGTGCCCTACTGGAATTTGCTGATAAAACGCCGCTAAGCTTGCAGATAAAGTCGTACTTGTATCGCCATGAACAAGCACTAAATCTGGTTTAAACTCTTCAAGAATAGGTTTTAGACCTAACAAAATATTTGTTGTTACATCGTATAAGCTTTGGCCCGGCTTCATAATATTTAAATCGTAATCTGGTACAATTTCAAACAGCTCTAAAACTTGGTCAAGCATTTCACGATGCTGTGCAGTAACACATACTTTTGCGTCAATACCTTCTGCTGCATTTAGCGCTTTAACAAGTGGCGCCATTTTTATTGCTTCAGGTCGCGTACCAAAAATACTTAATACTTTAATAGCCATGATTTCCCTTAATTTTTTACTAACCGGTTTTGCATAACTTTATGCATTTGCCATTAATTGCTTAACGCGCTTTGTAAATTCTTCACCCATTAGGTTTGATTGCATTGCGTATTCTACGTTTGCAAGCATGTAACCTAATTTTGAGCCGCAGTCATGCGACTTACCTTTTAAATGATACGCTTCAATTGTTTCAAGATGACGTAACTGCAGTAATGCATCTGTTAATTGTATTTCACCACCAGCCCCTGGAGGCGTAAACTCGAGTAAATCCCAAATAGCAGGCGATACAACATAACGCCCTGTTATGGCTAAATTACTGGGTGCTTCGTCATTGTTTGGCTTTTCAACCATGTTGGTAATGGTTGCATTTTCGCCAGGCGCAATATTTTTACCTGCCAAATCAACCACACCATAGTTGTGCACTTCCTCATGAGGGACAGGTTCAACCATAATTTGATTATGTTGAGTACGTTCAAATTGGGCGATCATTTGTGCCAGGTTATCAACTTTAAGATTTGACTTATATTGATCGATAATTACATCAGGCAATAAAATAGCGAATGGGTTGTTGCCTATAATTGGGCGGGTTTCAAGTATTGCATGGCCTAAACCTAATGGCGCCGATTGACGAACCGATATAATGCTTACATCACGCGGGATTATTGAACGCACCTCTTCTAATAGGCTGCGTTTTACGCGCGCTTCTAGAGTAGCTTCTAGCTCAAAGCTAGTATCAAAATGATTTTCTATTGCGTTTTTAGAAGCATGGGTAACTAGTACAATTTCTTTAATACCCGCTTTTACGGCTTCGTTTACAACGTATTGAATGAGAGGTTTGTCGACTAGTGGAAGCATTTCCTTTGGTGTTGCTTTGGTAGCGGGTAACATACGGGTACCCAAGCCTGCAACAGGCAAGACTGCTTTTAATACTTTCACTTCAATTCCTTTTATTGTTACTTTTTTATTCCGTAGCTACTTGGTGATGTTTTTGCCAAATTAAGCAAAGATCTTAAGTGCTACTGTCCATATGGGCGGCTATTATACACAAGCCATATAATCGCTCAATACAAAAAGCAGTCTTTTTGATTGTTTTGTGTAAATTTTTTGTTAACGACTGGGTTTTTGCTTTTTTTGTAACCTATCATTTTAGTTTTAATGGGAATATAATTGCTTTGTTAACATTTTAGGGATGGGCTTTGTGCGCGTTGGATTTTGCATCATTATATTAGTGTCTTTTTTTGCTTGTGCACAAGACATGCTTTTGCATTTGCGAAATAGCGATATAATAAGCCGTGCCAAACAATTTTACGGTGATGCTGGCCACCAACGAATAAAAACGTGGCTGAGTTTTATAGATGACTCTGCCGATAAAAGCGAGTGGCAAAAAATTCATTTGGTTAATGACTTTTTTAATAAGCATATAAAGTACAAAACCGATGACGAACTTTGGCAAAAAAAAGATTACTGGGCCACTCCGCTAGAAAGCTTAGGTGTGGGCATGGGTGACTGCGAAGATTATGTTATTGCTAAATATTTTACTTTAATCGCTTTAGGTATCCCCGAAGATAAAATACGCTTTATGTATGTACGCCAGCGTACGGTTAATCAACCTCACATGGTGCTTATATACTTTGAACAACCTAACCAAATACCGCTGGTGCTTGATAATTTTAATACAAAATTAGTGCCTGCTAGTAATCGGGGTGATCTAAAACCTATCTATAGCTTTAATGGCCAAGGTTTATGGTTAGCCAAATCGAAAGGGTTAGGCAATAAGGTTAAAAATAGTCGTGGCGTTTCTGCTTGGAACACCATGCTTGAACGAATTGAACAAGGTGAGCTTGCGCCTGCCAACGGTAACAATAAAGGAACTAGTAGTTATGTCTCGACTCTTTAAACATGGATTGAGTTTAAAAACCCAAGTATATGGCTTGATCATATTAATTTCGGTTATTTCATTTTGTGTACGTGTTATCACCGATGTGGATACAACCCGTAATTACTTACAAACGCAAATGGCCAGCCATGCACAAGACACGGCTACCAGTTTAGGACTGTCTATATCTCCTTATTTAGAAGACGACAGCCTAATGATTGCACAAACGATGGCAACCGCTATTTTTGACTCTGGTTATTACAGCCAAATTAAATTTACTGATGTGCAAAATAATATAGTGTTTGAGTTACAAAACCCTAAACGCGTTGAATCTGTTCCTGGTTGGTTTATTAGTGCTGTTGAACTGAGTGCGCCCACTATGCATTCTGAAATAAACAATGGTTGGATGATGGCAGGTACGCTTGATGTAACCAGCCATACTGGGCAATCGTACCTTACCTTATGGCAACACACATTACGCAGCTTATATAGCTCGTTTTTACTATTAGCAGCATCGCTGGCTATTGCATTTTTAATTTTGCGCGCGGTATTTAAGCCGTTAAAAGCAGTAGAAGACCAAGCCACTTTAGTGACTCGAAAACGCTTTACCTTAAATAAAGAAATACCGGTAGCAAGGGAGCTTCGCACTGTAACCCAAGCCATAAATAACATGGTTATAAACTTACAAAGTACCTTTGATTCACTGACCAAACAAACTCAAGCACTTACCGAAGAAGTATACATAGATTCGTTAACGGGGTTGGGTAACCGTAAGTCGTTTGAAAACCACTTTAATTCTGTTGTAAATAATATTACTGACGATTCACCCATCACCGCGATGATGCTTACCCTACCCTCGTTAAATAACATTAACCAAGTAGTAAGCTACCAAGACGGTGATCAGCATGTACTTGATGCAGCTAAAATACTTAAACATGTTGCTGATGAATTACCAAACTCAAACGTGTTTAGACTTAACGGAGGGACGTTTGTTTTACTGGCCCCGTATGACGTTTTACTTTTAAATAAAGCTCGCCTAGACCTAAACGATAAATTAAGTCAAAAAGAAAATAGTTCACACATAAATGGTTATGCTAATTTAGCCATAGTTGCCATTGAGCAAGGTGCGAGTTTAGGTGAGGTGTTATCACTGCTCGATACTGGTTGCACTATAGGTGAAGACACTACTATTGATAATAACGATAAAGAGTCATTATTTAGTGTTAACCAATGGCGTACCTTAATTAAGTCGATTATAAACGCCGGCGAAGTGAGCTTTTCGGTGCAACCTGTTAAACAAGCTAATAAAACTGATTCTCAGTGTTACTTTGAGGTATTTGCCCACTTTATTCATGAAGGCGAAAAGGTAAATAATGGTCACTTATTTGCGATGGCTGAAAAGTTAAACTTAACCGAAGAACTCGATAAAAAAATTATACGTAGCTTTGTAGATATAAAAGAGCATTACCCTAATGATGTGTTTGCGTTAAATATTAGTAAAGCATCCTTGTATTCAGCCGACTTTATACAATGGCTTACGCTTTACTCGCACACTAAACCAGTAATTAAAACAAACTTAGTGTTTGAACTACATGAAATTGGTTTACTTTATAACGTGCATGTTGCGTCTTTACATATAGATGCAATTAAAGAGCTGGGTATTAATGTGTGTATTGAACACTTTGGTACTAGCTTAACGTCGTTTAGGTATTTACAAGGTCTTGATATTGAGTACGTTAAAATTGATGGTAGTTATATTCAAGATTTAGTGGCCAACCCGCAAAGCCAATTTTATATTCAAACAGTTAATAATATTTGTCATGGTTTTGGTATTAAGGTTTTAGCCTGTTTAATTGAAAAAACTGAGACTTTAGAAATTCTCGAATACTTAGGATGCGATGGCGTACAAGGTAATTTAATACTGCCACCATCAAAAATTATTAAATCTAATGAAAATGGCGTAAATAAAGAGTTTACTTTTTGCGCCGATGCGCTAAAATTTTGCAATTAGTACTCAACCAAGGGACGAGAAATGAAAAAATTAATTTTAGCTGGCTTAGTCGCTAGTGCGTCTGCTCTGACAGCTTTACCAACCTATGCACAAACGGATAACGATGCTGTGGTTCAAGAAGTGAGCATAAATAGCATTATTGATATTCTTAATAACGTCACGGCAGATACTTCATCTGAGCAATTACGCGAAGATTTAGTAGAAGCAATTAAACGCATTTGTAAAAAGAAAGAAAAAATCAAGCTAGACGAAAAACTACTTAATGCAGCATGTAGCGCTGCTGACATAGATGCAATGGTTGATGCTGTTGTTGCGCGTTTTGGTGCAGATAATCCATTAATTTCTGACTTTTTAGCCGCTCTTTCGGCTGCTGGTTTAGATACTGATGCAATTACCCTAGCTGCAATTACCGCAGGTGTTGATGCAACAACCGCTTCTGAAGCAACTGCTGCAGGTCCTGGTGCAGGTCAGCCTGCTCCGCCAGTAGGCAGCTTACCAACATTACCAACACCTCCAGGTTCTGGTGGTACAGGCGGTGATAACGGTATATCTGAAGTCGGTAACTAGTTTTTACTATTAGTATATTCAAACGCAGCCAATTGGCTGCGTTTTTACTTTGTTTGAGTTTATTTTGAATCGTTTTATATTTTTTCTTATTTGCCTGATCCTTTTTTTGCTTCCCCTTCCTTTAGGTAGTTATAGGCCTTGGGCAATTTTAGCTATTGGTATTTTAACTAGCTTTACCTTTATTACTCACTTGGCAAACAGTGTTTTAAATAACCAACAAGCACTCTTACCTCCTCGATATACTTGGCCGTTATTTACTGCCTTAGGCATTGTTGCTTTGGTGTGCGCGGTTCAGTTATTTGGCGTAAGTGTTGATGCTTTTCAAACCAAACAAATGTTATTAAAAACCAGTTTTTTAATAATGTTGAGCTGGTTAATATTTAATTACTGTAATAATGTAAATCGTATTAAAAAATTAATTTACGCCGTCATTTGCGCCGGTGTTTTTCAGGCTTTGTATGCTAGTTACTTAAACTTATCGCCCGATATTGTTAGCCCTTTATTTGGCTACAAACACACCGACAGAGCGATTGGTACTTTTACCTATTCTAACTTTTTAGCTAACTATTTAGCACTGTGCTTATGCTTAGGTATTGGTGTTTTAATTAGCGAACTAAAACGCACTAACAACGGCTACAAGCCTACTTTAAAACAAACCTTACGTGCTTGGGCTGAGATTATATTAAGCTCTAAAATAATTTTGCGTATATCGCTAATTATTATAATTGTGGCGCTTATTTTAACCCGTAGTCGCATGGGTAATTCGGCTTTTTTTATCGCCTTAATTATAGTGAGCTTACTGGCGCTGTTTGTTTATAAGCAAAAGCCTAAGGCATTTAAGTTACTGATTGTGAGCTTTTTTATTATCGATTTAATCATCATTGGTGCCATTTTCGATGTAGAAAAAGTAAAACAACGTATTAGCGAAACCAGTTTACAATCGGAAACTCGCGATGAAGTTGTACGCGATTCAATCCCACTAATTTTAGATAACCCGTTATTAGGCTCGGGCGGCGGTACTTTTTACACTGCGTTTCCCGCGTATCAATCTGAGCCCTACTCTGGCTACTACGACAATGCGCATAACGATTATGTACAATTTGCAGTTGAGCTGGGTATTCCTGCAACGGCGTTATTGGGGCTGTTAGTGGTTTATTGTTTATGGTTATGTATTAATACTATGCGAACGCGTAAAACAGCCCTTTATCAAGGGGTGGCGTTTGGTTGTGCTACAGCTATTGTAGCAATGATGCTGCATTCGTCGGTTGATTATTCGCTGCAGGCGGGGGCTAATTCGATGTTGTTTATAGTGGTGTTATGTTTAGCTTTATTAACCAATAAGTTGCCAGCACCAAAACGAGTTAAAAAACGACGCAGCGAAAGTTAACGGGCTGCGGGGAGCGGGTTACGAGCCTAATCCCGAAACCCGTAGTTCGCAACCCGCCGTCAGCAAGCTCTAACACCTAACACTTCATCCAGTTATATCATTACAATAAGATCTTAAGAAAATTATGCACAAAGAGGGCTATGAGACGCTGCGCTTTTAGAGGTTAAAGTCGAAATTATCGGGCTGCGGGTTACGAGCTGTATCCTAACATCTTTTTGGCCTTCTCATTTGTTCCTCATTCCCTTCTCTTAGTTCAATTAGATCTTTAAGAAAAGTATGCACAAAGAGGGCTAAGAGACGCTGCGCTTTTAGAGGTTAAAGTCGAAAGTTATCGGGCTGCGGGGGTCGGGTTACGGGCCTAATCCCTAACACTTGTTTTATCTTCTCATTTACTCCTCATTCTCTTCTCTCAGTGCAATAAGATCTTTAAGAAAATTATTCACAAAGAGGGTTA
>NZ_JBQKUL010000046.1:0-32554 GCF_054968565.1 Pseudoalteromonas sp. G5_S1_54_S4
GTAGTAATATAAGTTTAATTAAGTAAATATACTTATGATTTTCAGTGTACGCTTATTAAAAATAGAACGATATTCTATGTTTAGCTTTCTAAAGGTTTATTTATTTTATGTGTGAATTACTTGGCATGTCAGCCAATGTACCAACGGATATATGTTTTAGTTTTTCAGGGTTGTTGGAGCGTGGGGGAAATACGGGGCCACATAAAGACGGCTGGGGCATTACTTTTTATGAAGGTAAAGGCTGCAGAACCTTTAAAGATCCCGAGCCAAGTTACCAGTCAGAAATAGCTAAATTAGTTAAAGCTTATCCGATTAAAAGCGTATCGGTGATAAGTCATATTCGTCAAGGCAACCGCGGGCGAGTGTGTCTTGAAAACACCCACCCGTTTACTCGTGAGTTGTGGGGGCGTGAAATAACCTATGCTCATAACGGGCAGCTTTCAAATTATCATGATTTAAAACCTGAATATTATCGACCTGTGGGTAATACCGATAGCGAGTTGGCATTTTGCTGGTTGCTTGACAAAATTCGTGAAAAGTACCCGCAGCGACCAAGTAATATGGCGTCGGTTTTTAGATATGCGGCTAAGCTTTCGCATACGCTACGTGAAAAAGGCGTGTTTAATATGTTATTGACCGATGGTGTATTTGTTTTAGCGTATTGTACTAATAATTTACATTACATAACGCGCCGTGCACCGTTTGGTAAAGCAACACTTATTGATGCCGACATGGTGGTCGACTTTCAACAAGAAACCACGCCAAACGATGTGGTAACGGTTATAGCAACAAGGCCGCTAACCAACGATGAACGCTGGCAAAAAATGCAGCCAGGAGAGTTTGCGTTATTTAAAATGGGTGAATTAATGTAGGTTGGTAGAGTAAAACGAAACTCAACTTAAAGTTTCAAATCTAAGTATTAAAATGAAAAGCCCAAGTTATGGTTGTCACACTTGGGCGTTTCGTATTGCATCTTGTAAGTAATTTATTCGGGGGTTATTTCGTTTTTAACTTGTGCAGGTAAAGCCGGTGGATTGATCACGGTAAACGATTTCATCTGCACTTCAAACTGTTCCACACCTTTTTCACCTTTCCACATGCGCACGAGCATATAATCCATTTCTGGGGCAAACCATGCTAAGGCTTGGCGTTTGTCATTGTCGTATAAACGTTTTACTTTAATGGCTTCTACGTTACCTATAGGTAAGGAAATCATTTCGGTTTCTACCACTTCAAAGTCGTAGTCACGGCAATTACCTTTTTTATCAACTAAAGGAAACGAGAAACTAGTTTTTCCTTTTTTAAGTCCTTCTCGAACTTGCACTTGATAAGAAATACCATCTTGGAAGTTATCATGCCATTGGCATTTTAACGGGTAGTCGCTGGTGTTACTGGTGACAGTTTGTGTTTGACGATCAAAGTTAATTTCATACTTTTTGTCAGGCCCAGTCCCCGTGCGGATCATAGAGTACTGAATAGGCTCTACTTTATCGTTAGCAAAGCTAAAAGTTGATGACTCTTGACGTGAGTCAGAGAAAATCATCCATTCAATATCGCTATGGTAAGTGACTTGGTAGTTATTATTATCGAGTTTTTTTAGTTCACGCTCGGCTGTACCATGATTTGCGCCTTTGCGCAAAATATCGTAGCTGGCTTGATACTGGGTTAACTCACCTGCAATCAGGCTGGTAGGAAGTAATAAAGTGCCCGCACATAATAGCCAGGCACTTAATTTTTTATTTTGGGTAGTGCGCGCCGTGTGCAGGAAGTTGTTTTTCGTCAAGAACTGCATAATCTTCTTCCATCGTAAGTCGTTGTTCACTGAACCACTTGACCACCAAAGGATAAATTATGTGCTCTTGCGCATGCACACGCTTAGCGAGCGTGTCTGCTGTATCGTCTGCTAATACAGGCACTTTGGCTTGAAGAATAACGGGTCCGCCGTCTAATTCTTCAGTTACAAAGTGAACACTAACGCCGTGAACGTCGTCTTTTGCATCAATTGCTCTTTGGTGGGTATTCAGCCCCTGGTACTTAGGCAACAAAGATGGATGAATGTTCAACATTTTTCCAACATATTTTTGCACTAAGTTAGGAGTTAGAATACGCATAAACCCAGCTAATACAACTAGATTTGGTTCAAAAGAGTCAATTATATGCATTAACTGGGCATCGTACGCTTCGCGTGAGTCAAACTCTTTATGACTCAGCACGTGTGTGGCAATACCTGCATTTTTTGCACGCTCTAACCCATAAGCGTCTGCTTTGTTACTAATAACAGCCGCTATATGGGCGTTTATCTCGCCGCTTTCACAGGCGTCTATAATGGCTTGTAAATTTGAGCCACTGCCTGAGATCAAAACTACTAGACGAGTGGGTGCCATTACGCAGCACCACCTACAATTTCAACTTGCTCTTCGCCAGCAACGGCATCTTGGATTTCACCAAGGTGCCATGCGTTCTCGCCAAGATCTTTTAAGATATTTAAGCTATTTTCAAGCTCATCCGCAGGTACAACTAACACCATGCCTACACCACAGTTAAATGTGCGGTACATTTCGTGTGTTGTAATGTTGCCGTTTTCTTGCAACCAGCTAAACACACTTGGCCACTGCCAGCTATCACCTTTAACAACCGCTTTAGCAGATTCAGGTAATACGCGTGGGATATTTTCCCAAAAACCGCCACCAGTAATATGCGAAAGGGCATGCACGTCTACTTGCTTGAACAACTCAAGTAATGGTTTAACGTAAATACGTGTTGGTTCTAAAAGGTGCTCACCTAAGGTTTTGCCATCAATCACTTGATTAGTATCAGCGTTAGAGACTTCTAAAACTTTGCGAATTAAAGAGAAACCATTTGAGTGAGGACCGCTAGAAGCAAGGGCAATAAGTTGATCGCCTGCAGCTACTTTAGTGCCATCAATAATTTTTGATTTTTCTACCACACCGGTACAAAAGCCTGCCATGTCGTAGTCTTCACCATCATACATACCTGGCATTTCAGCTGTTTCGCCACCAATTAGGGCACAACCTGAAATTTCACAACCTTTACCAATACCGGTTACTACGTCGGCTGCTGTGTCTACATCTAGTTTACCCGTTGCATAGTAATCTAGAAAAAACAGGGGTTCAGCGCCTTGTACTATTAAATCATTTACACACATCGCAACTAAGTCGATACCTACAGTATCGTGCTTTTTAAGGTCAATTGCTAAGCGTAACTTAGTGCCAACACCGTCAGTGCCTGCTACAAGTACGGGTTGCTTATAACCTTCAGGAATTTCGCAAAGTGCGCCAAAACCACCAATTCCGCCCATCACTTCAGGACGACGAGTTTTTTTAACTACGCCTTTAATACGCTCAACAAGTGCATTACCAGCGTCGATATCTACGCCCGCGTCTTTATAGCTTAGAGACTGTTTTTGTTCGCTCACAGGTTTTCCTCAAAATAGTTGTTTTGATGCTTACTTAGAAACGCGCGTATTTTACAACAATTGCAAGGGCGCGGCTAGTTGAAATCTGGATTTGATTTTAAAGACAAGGACACTTGTCCTCTAGTTGCTGTATTAGTAAACAAAAAAGCGCCCAATGGCGCTTTTTAATATGGAAATAAAAATTAATACTACAAATTAGGCTTTAGCTGTAAGTATCGCTCTAAGTGGTGCAGGGTAGCCTTCAATGGTTTTACTGGTGTCAGTGGGGTCTAAAAAGTCAACTAAAGATTCGTTTTCCATCCAGTCAGTTTTACGCTGCTCGTCGAGCGTTGTAATAGCACAATCTTTAATTTGCACATCTTTAAAGCCAACACGTTCCATCCACAATTTTAATGCCGCAGTGCTTGGAATAAACCATACATTACGCATTTTTGCGTAGCGGTCGGTCGGAACCAATACGGTGTTTTCATCGCCTTCAATAACTAAAGTTTCAAGTACTAGCTCACCACCAGGGCGAAGCTGTGCCTTTAATTGCGCTAAAAAGTCGATAGGTGAGCGACGGTGATAAAGTACTCCCATCGAAAATACCGTATCAAATGCTTTAAGCTCTGGCAGGGCTTCTACACCTAATGGTAATAAATGCACCTTTTCATCAGGGTTGAAGTGTTTAATTGCCTGAAACTGGCACAAAAATAAGTCAGATGGGTCAATACCCACCACAAACTGTGCACCTTCACCGCGCATACGCCATAAGTGATATCCCGAGCCACAACCAATATCTAATACAGTACGGCCTTTTAATGGCTCAATATGCGGTAGGAGTCGATCCCATTTCCAGTCACTGCGCCATTCTGTATTAATGTCGATACCGTGCACATTAAATGGACCTTTTCGCCAAGGCATCATTCGTTTTAATAAATGCGTGGTTTGCTTTTTTTCGCCTTCAGTCATTTCGCCAGGCGCGCCTATTTCTACTTTGCTGACAATATCAACTTGGTTTGTTGATACCTCAGGTAAGTTTTTTAGTACTTTTTGCCATTGAGGCAAATCGCCATGGCTAGCCTCTTGTTGCCAATGCTTTAATTGCGCAGGCAAGGTTTCTAGCCAGTGGCTAAGTGGGCTTTGTGCAATAGCAGCGTAAAATTGGTTAAACCATGCAGACATGTGTCACTCTCTAAATTATTTAATTGCTACCATTGAGCAAAAATTAAAACATTGATACCACACTTGCGTTTGGCTAAAACCAATGTCGCTTAAACGTTGTGTATGTGTGCTAAGTGTATCGGGGCGCATTACGTTTTCAATGGCGGTACGCTTTTGGCTTATTTCCAGCTCAGAGTAGCCATTATGACGTTTAAAGTCGTGGTGCAAGTCAATCAGTAAGTTATCACATTGCTCATTTTCGGCTTTAATTTTTTCACTTAATAGCAAAACGCCACCGGGTTTTAAATTAGCGTATATTTTTTCAAGTACCGCTTTGCGCTGCACTGGTGGAATAAACTGCAGGGTGAAATTCATCGCCACTACCGATGCATTTTGAATATCAAGCTCGTTAATATCACCCAAGGTAACCGTTACAGGAACGTCTGATCTAAACCCTTGTAAATGGACCTTACAACGCTCCACCATGGCTTGTGAGTTATCTACAGCAATAATATGACAGCTATCAGTTTGAATATTACGGCGCATACTTAGGGTAACCGCCCCTAACGAGCAGCCTAGGTCATACAAATTTGAATTTGGCTGAGCATACTCACCCGCTAATTTTCCCATGGTACTTACTATGGTGGCGTAACCGGGCACCGAGCGTTGGATCATGTCGGGAAATACTTCAACCACGTTTTGATCAAAACTAAAGTCTTTTACTTGTTGCTCAGAGGCATAAATACTGTCTTTTATACTCACGAAGGCAGTCTCTTTGAAAATAATAGTGCTATTTTAACATTTTATGCTGGATAGTCAGTGATAAATTCAGTAGCTTGACTAGAATTATGAAGAATAAGTATAAAAGAGATTATTAAATGAGCAAAAGTAAGGTTATTAGTACCGACGATATATTAGCAACATTATGCCACTCAGTAACGGGTGTACTTTCATCAGCCAGCGGCAACGAGATCAGCTATTCAGCCATGGTACAAAAAATAACGCGTACTTGTATGCGACCAGACATAGGCTGTTTTGTTTTATTTGACGGGGGCTTTACCGGCTTAGTTGTCACCAACTTTACAGCGCAAGCGGCCATGGAAATTTACGGCGATTATATGCGTAACATGGGTATGCCAGAAGACGAAATCGCACACAGCCACTTATCTGATGACGTTTCAAACGTGATGGGTGAGTTGATGAACCAAATAGTGGGCGACTTCACGTCAAAAGTGCGTGAACAGCTGCATACCTCTATTACCCAAAATCAGCCAAAAATGATGGCTATTAATAAACAAGTGCAAATATCGGTTGATACCACTATGGATCGTCCGCAAGCACGTCGCGTAACGTTTACGACTCGCAACCAAAATATCTTCTATTTAGAATTAGCGATGGATAAAACAGAGTTTATTAAACTTCACGACTTTGACATTGTAGAAGCGATAGACCCAGACGATATTATCGAAAATGAAGCTAAGCAAAAAGCGGATAAAGAAAAAGCGAAACAGCCAAAGCAAGATGATAGCGATGACGACTTTATGGCCGAATTAGGGCTTTAACGTTTTTACTTAGGCTGGGTTAAGTGAAACGAAACCTAACACGCTTTTAAGCTCTTAGCTGTCAGATTAGAAAGTGACAATAATAAAAACGCGATTTATATCGCGTTTTTTGTTAACGAGGGCTTTCATTGCGAACTCGTGTGTCATTATTTTGGCTGACCGCTGACCGCTGACCGCTGACCGCTGACCGCTGACCGCTGACCGCTGACCGCTCAATTATACGGATTCTCACCCATCGCAATAGCTACACAAAAAATCCGTAAATCCAGCTCTAGCTGATGGTACTGCGGCTCCATATGGCAGCATAATTTATAAAAGCCTTTGTTATGGTCTTTTTCCTTAAAATGCGCGAGTTCGTGCACCACTAATGCTTTTAATAATGGCTCAGGGGCGCGCAATAAATCGCTGTTTATTGCTAAATCGTGCTTGCGGGTTTTACCTTGCATACGGTACGTGTGGGTACCGAGCGCATTGGTGACCATATCACCTTGTTTTTTAAACGCAGCGCGTCCAAATGGCGGGGCGTTTTTTAAATACTGCTTTTTAAGCTCAGTGGCGTAGCTATACAGTAACTTATCACTGGTAATACGATGCGCCTGTGGATACTTTTTAAGTAAATACTCACTTACCTTTCCTGCTTTTATTAGGCTTAATACTTGCTCAACGATATTGGCAGGGTAGCCGGTAAAGTAACGTGCGTATTCACTCATTATTGTCTCTGTATTTTGAATTTATTTTTAAAAAAGTGCTTGCTGGTGGGCTTCTTTTTCGCCACTAAATGGATTGAGTACATTGTGATTATACCCCAAATCTTGGCAAAACTGGCGAGCCAGCAGCGGCGCTTGGCGGTTATCAGCGGTATGAAAAAACACATAGGGGCTTTTGCCCTCATCGAGCCACTGGGTTACTTTGCTAAGCCAAGGCTGATAAAAGGTTTTATAATCGTTTTCTAAGTTAGCAATAACAAAACGTGCCATAGGCTGCGAGCCCGTAGCAATAGCGTGCACTGGTAAGTGGGGCTTTTTTTGTTGGGCGTCTATTAGCGCTTCGGTTGTTGGCTTTACTGCAAAGAGCGCCCGAGTATCCATAGCAATACGGTTTATATTATTTGCCATTAAAAGCTGATTAAGTGCGATTTCGGCCTCACCTTTTTTAAAAAAATCAGGGTGGCGTACCTCAACCCCATAGTTTAGCTCTTTAGGAAGTAACTCAATAAAAGCGGCAAGCTTAGCTAAATGTTGTGGCGCAAACGCTTTAGGTAATTGCAGCATTATTTGCCCTGTTTTTTCAAATAGAGGGGCGAATAAATTAAGCCAATTAGTTAGCTCATGTTGCACGTTAGTAAGTTGGAGTTCGTGACTAAAGCGCCGATGAAACTTAAAGGTAAATTTAAACTCATCGGGTACACTGGCAGCCCATCGTAATACAGTGTCAGGCGAGGGATCAGCATAAAAACTGGTGTTACCTTCTACCGAATTAAAATGCTGCGCATATTCGCTGAGCATATCGGCATTTTTACACTGGCGTGAAAATAAATTTCCTTTCCATACGCTGCTCGACCACTGCGGGCATCCAATATATAGCATACAAACAAAAGCCTTGATATAAAGTGCCGGTAGTGTAACAAATAACAAAACAGTGCGCTGTAAATTCCACCCCGAAAGGTAAACACGCCCTAGCATCTTCAACCTACTTGGGTATAATGCAGGGCTTAATTTGATTATTTTGAATTGCTAGCGGTTTTATTTTCATTTTGGTGTTTATAAAAACTTTTAAAACAACGGTGTTTAACCGCTATATGCCTTTTATCTGACAGGAAAACTATGCGCTCTATATACTGCGGACAGCTAAATAAAACTCACGTAGATCAGGAAGTTGAACTATGTGGCTGGATCAACAAACGACGTGACCTTGGCGGACTTATCTTTGTCGATTTACGTGATAGAGAAGGTTTAGTACAAGTTGTATTCGATCCGGAAGTTGAAGGATTAATGGAAACAGCTAACAAACTTCGTCAAGAATTTTGTGTTCAGTTAAAAGGGATTGTACGCGCTCGCCCAGATAGCCAAGTAAATAAAGACATGGCAACCGGCGAAGTAGAAATTTTAGGCACGGGTTTAACTATTATTAACCGCTCTGAGCCTATGCCACTTGATTTTAACCAAGTGAACTCAGAAGAGCGTCGTTTAAAATACCGTTACTTAGATTTACGTCGTTTAGAAATGAGCGACCGCATTAAATTACGTGCTAAAGCAAGCAGCTTTGTACGTCGCTTTTTAGATGAAAATGGCTTTTTAGATATCGAAACGCCAGTGCTAACTAAAGCAACGCCTGAAGGTGCTCGCGATTACTTAGTACCGAGTCGTGTTCATAAAGGTAGCTTTTACGCATTACCACAGTCACCACAGTTGTTTAAGCAATTGTTGATGATGTCGGGTTTTGACCGTTACTACCAAATTGTTAAATGTTTCCGTGATGAAGACTTACGTGCTGACCGTCAACCTGAATTTACTCAAATAGATTTAGAAACCTCGTTCATGAGCTCTGATCAAGTACGTGGTATGACAGAGAAAATGATCCGTGAAATGTGGCAGTCATTACTAAATGTTGATTTAGGTGATTTCCCAATTATGCCTTACTCTGAGGCAATGAGCTTATATGGTTCTGATAAGCCAGACTTACGTAACCCAATGAAGCTTATTGATGTAGCTGATTTAGTAAAAGACGTAGAATTTAAAGTATTCTCGGGTCCGGCAAATGATGAAAAAGGCCGTGTTGCAGTGCTAACTGTTCCAGGTGGTGCATCACTTTCTCGTAAGCAACTAGATGAATACACTAAGTTTATTGGTATTTACGGTGCTAAAGGCTTAGCATGGATGAAAGTAAATGACCGCGATGCAGGCGTTGAGGGCGTGCAATCGCCAATCGCTAAATTCTTAAATGAAGATGTGATCACGCAGTTACTTGAACGTACTAATGCACAAACAGGCGATATCATTTTATTTGGTGCGGATAAACGCAACACCGTAAATGAAGCCATGGGCGCACTTCGTTTAAAAATTGGTATTGATTTAGAAATCACTAATTTAGATAGCTGGGCACCACTTTGGGTTGTTGACTTCCCAATGTTTGAAGAAGATGACGAAGGCACATTACACGCTGTACACCATCCATTTACTGCACCAAAAGATATTAGTGCCAGTGAGCTTGAAGCAAACCCAGCAGCGGCTATTTCAGATGCTTACGATATGGTATTAAACGGCTACGAAGTGGGCGGTGGCTCGGTACGTATTCACAATGCAGATATGCAAGAAGCGGCATTTAGAATTTTAGGTATTGAAGCGCAAGAGCAGCAAGATAAATTTGGTTTCTTACTTGATGCACTTAAATACGGCACACCGCCGCATGCAGGTTTAGCGTTCGGTTTAGACCGTTTAGTTATGTTGTTATGTGGTACTGATAACATTCGTGACGTTATTGCTTTCCCTAAAACCACACAAGCATCGTGTTTATTAACCGATGCGCCTAGCAAAGCAAACAGCGATTCGCTGACAGAGCTTGCTATTAGTGTAGTTGAGAAAGAATTACCAAGCGCAGAATAAAGCTAGTGTTTAGTTAGATCAAAACCCCTTAGGCTAAATACCTAAGGGGTTTTTTGTTTGGCATAACCCAATTTAGGTGCTTTATTTTTATGAGCGAGTTATTTAAAGATAGTCATTATTTTGATCAGTCATTTTCAAACTTTACAGCAAATGCAAAGCGCTTTAGCGATATTGAGTTTGAACAATGTCAGTTTATTGATTGCGATTTTAGTCACAGCCAGTTTAGTGCCTGTCGGTTTATAGAGTGTGAATTTATTAACTGTAATTTGACTGAGCTTAATTGGAATTACAGCTCACTAGAAGGGGTGAGCTTTGCAAATTGTAAACTCAATAGCATAATGTGGGGACAAGTAAATTGGCCACAATTAGCGCTAACGTCACCGGTGAGTTTTAAACAGTGTGAGCTGAGCCATAGTTCGTTTTTTGAATTACAGTTAAAAGCGTTAACAATGACGAACTGTTTTGCCAAAGATGTCGACTTTAGACACGCTAACTTAGTTCAAAGCAACTTCTCGGATACTGACTTTAGAGACAGCCTGTTTCATCAAACTAATTTGAGAAAAGCAAATTTTGTTGGCGCAACGCAATTTAATATTGATATAACAAGCAATGATGTGAGTAATGCAAAGTTTGAACGGCTTGAAGCGTTAAATCTATTAACAGGACTTGATATCGAGCTGGTTGATTAGCCGCAAGAGCTTACGGCTAATACGTTATTGTATTTACTATTAGCAAGTAGGGCCATTTTTATTGCGCGCGCTAGCCAGTGCGCGGGCTATGCTCAGTAGCTCAGGCGAAATATCATCCGCGCCATCTTTAATCAGTTTAGTTACATCTCCTGATGAATATAAGCTATCACGCGGTGATTTAATCCCAAGCTCTCTGACAAAGTCTTTGGTTTTACCAGTACTGCCGGTTTCAATAAACTTAAAAATAATACGTTCGTTGTTACTTTTCGGCTCTGCTTGTAACACTTTAATTTCTTCTTGGTAGGCTTCAATTCTGCTTTGTAGAATATCGATGCGTTGTTCAATGCTGCTGTATGATTTCATGAATGGATTCTTTTGCGATAATAGTAAAACAATAATCGCTATTATCGC
Organism: Pseudoalteromonas sp. G5_S1_54_S4; assembly: GCF_054968565.1. Classification (NCBI taxonomy): domain Bacteria; kingdom Pseudomonadati; phylum Pseudomonadota; class Gammaproteobacteria; order Alteromonadales; family Pseudoalteromonadaceae; genus Pseudoalteromonas; species Pseudoalteromonas sp. G5_S1_54_S4. Next base: position 10,844 of record NZ_JBQKUL010000046.1, read on the forward strand.
ACAAATTAGCAAAGACGCGCGCTAACCTTTATAATAAAAATTAACGTTAGCTAAAAATGTATAAATAATACAAGGGAATGCATGATAAAAATTATAAAAAAGCATTTAATGTTAAGTGCGCTGACTTTAAGCACTATGCTATTTGCATCATCAAGTTATGCCCAAAACGATGCAATCATTGATGAAAGTCGTAATCGCTCTATACCTGTAAATATTAGCCTACCAACTAACCACCTTAAGTGCAGTGCGCAAGTCAAATGCCCAGTGGTATTTATAAATGCAGGGTATGGCATTAGCCACAATGAATACACCTTTGTAAGTAAGCTATTTAATGCGCAAGGCTATTTAAGCATTGCGGTAGCGCATGAGCTTAAAACCGACCCTGCACTCAATCGTATGCAGCCATACCTAACTACTCGTATGGAAAATTGGCACCGTGGTGTTGTAACCCTCAAGTTTTAGTCAACGGGCTAAGTGTTAAATACCCTGAATATGATTTTACAAAACTCACTTTATTTGGTCACTCAAATGGTGGAGATATCTCAGCCTTGTATGTAGCTATTTACCCAAGTGATGTAAGCCAATTAATTACGCTCGATCACCGCCGCATGTTATTACCACGCAATAAAAGCATACGCGTACTCACACTGCGAGGTAGTGATTACCCAGCCGATGCAAACGTGCTTTTAACCGATCAAGAGTTAACCGTTTATCCTGTTACGCAAACGTTGATAGAAAAATCACGTCACAACGATATGTACGATGGCGGCCCTAAATGGCTGGTGGATAAAATGAGTAAAGAGGTAGCGGCGTTTTTAGAAAATTAAACGATACAGTCAGTTTTTAAATTAAAATCCTAAATATAGCGCAGGGCTTACTGCGCTATTTTTGTTTTAGTTACCCCACTAATTCACTAACCACCAAAGGGCTGTTATGTAGCGTTTTATGCACAGGGCATTTATCGGCTATTTCGAGTAATCGATTTCGCTGAGCGTCAGTTAAATCACCTTGTAAGGTTATTTTGCGGATAATGGCCTCTAAATTGCCGCTTTTTTCGCAATCATCACAATCTTGGTTGTAATTGCGGGTATGGTTGAGCTCTACTTTTATGTGCTCTAGCGGCAACTCTTTGCGACTTGCATACATGCGAAGTGTCATTGCAGTACAAGCTCCAAGCCCAGCGAGTAAATGATCATAAGGGTCTGGGCCTAAGTTTTTACCGCCGACATCGGTAGGCTCATCAGCAAGCCATGTATGGTTTTTAGTACTCACGTGCTGAGTGAATTTATGATCTTTTTCTTCAACTAATACACTGCCGTTAGTTAATTTTGCACTATAGGGTGTTTTATCGTATTCAACATAGCGATTAGCCCACGTAGCAATGACATCGGCTGCGTAGTTAGCGTCTTCTTTATTGCTGAGTAAATGATCGGCATTATCTAAACTAATAAAGCTTTTTGGATGCTTAGCAGCTGCGTAAATTTTTTCGGCTTCACTAATATTCACGGTGGCATCAATAGGAGAATGCATAACTAACAAAGCACGCTTAAGCTTGCCTATATGGCTGTTATCGTATTTGGCGATGTCATCTATAAATTGCTTTTTAATCGTAAATTCCCGCCCAGCTAAACACACTTTTGCTTCACCCGATTGGTTTATTTCATCTAAATGAGCAGCAAAGTTATGAGTAACATGCTGGGCATCTGATGGCGCGCCTATAGTCGTAATGGCCGATATTTCGGGTATGTGCTCTGCTGCTGCAAGCACCGCAGCACCACCTAAGCTGTGGCCTATCAATAACTGAGGTGCTTTAAAGTGTGTTCTTAAGTGATTGGCTGCAGCCACTAAGTCTTGAATGTTTGATGAAAAGTTACTGTTGGCAAAGTCACCATCGCTATTACCAAGCCCTGTAAAATCAAAGCGTAATACAGCAATGCCTTGCTGAGTGAGCGCGCGACTTATTCGTGTTGCAGCCGCTACATCTTTAGAGCAGGTAAAACAGTGAGCAAATAAGGCATAAAATTTCACTTCACCAGAGGGCTGTTCAAGTTGTCCAGCGAGTTCTAATTCACCGCTTTTAAAAGAAACTTTTTGTCGCATGTAGAGAGCCTTAACAAGTTGATATAGTGTGTGATGCTGATAAAGAAGAGATTGGTACGATGGGGTGAAAATTCAATACAAGCGTTATTTTGATCTTGATCAAGGCAGAGAAGGCTTGCTTATTGAGTGCGGACATATGTCCTTATAATTTCAAGGGGGTTTGTCTATCCTCGCACAGCATAAAAATGCAGCCTTTATTACTTGAATTAAGTAGTTAAGCTATATTTGAATGTAATACTAATTTCGTGTAGACCTGTGGCTTAAGCGAATTAGTAAATGGCTTCTAACAACCTACTTACTGGAATGTACCATGCAATTACCTACAGTTGATTATAAAGCGGACGATGCGGCTGCGCAATTTGTTGAATCGTTGAGAAATACTGGTTTTGGCGTATTAAAAAACCATCCTATTCCGCAATCTTTAGTTGAGTCTATTTATAAAAATTGGCAAGACTTTTTTAACTCAGAGCAAAAGCATGAGTTTTTATTTTCAAAAGAAACGCAAGATGGTTATTTTCCACCGTCGGTATCAGAAGTAGCTAAAGGCCATACGGTAAAAGACATTAAAGAGTACTTTCATGTTTACCCTAAAGGCCGTGTTCCTGCACAATTAGAAGCAGATGTACGTGAGTACTACCGTTTAGCTAATGAATTTGCGGCAACATTATTAAGCTGGGTTCAGGCTGAAGCGCCTGAAGAAGTGCGTGCTAAGTTCTCTATTGATTTAAAAGATATGATTGCCCAGTCTGAGCAAACGTTGTTACGTATTTTACATTACCCGCCAATGACAGGTGATGAAGAGCCTGGTGCTATTCGTGCTGCTGCGCACGGTGATATTAACTTATTAACCGTATTACCGGCGTCAAACGAGCCAGGTTTACAAGTACAAAAAACTGATGGCGGTTGGTTAGATGTGCCATGTGATTTTGGTAGTTTAATTATTAATATTGGTGACATGCTACAAGAAGCATCGGGTGGCTACTTCCCATCAACGATTCACCGTGTAATTAATCCATCGGGTAAAGCAACAACCAAATCACGTATTTCATTACCATTGTTTTTACACCCTCGTCCAGATGTGGTGTTATCTGATCGCTACACAGCAGATAGCTACTTACAAGAGCGTTTACGTGAGTTAGGTGTAAAATAATCTTTTAGCATGTGTAATGCTCAGGTAAATAAAAAGCGGCTGTTTAGCCGCTTTTTTAGTATTTGTGTTTATTGATTTGGCACAAAGTAAATAATGGCATGCATTCTGAGCCACTAAAGGTATAATGCGCGCAACTGGCCACTTTGGCCTAATTTGAAATAGAGAGTTTATATGAGTTTTGATGGTTTAGGTTTATCACAGTCTTTAGTTAATGCGGTTTTAGAAAAGGGCTATGAAACGCCAACGCCTATTCAGGCTCAAGCTATTCCAGCAATTATTGCACGTCGCGATGTAATGGCCGCAGCGCAAACCGGTACCGGTAAAACCGCTGGTTTTACTTTGCCGCTTATTGAGCGTTTATCGTCGGGTACTAAAGCAAAAAGTAATCATGTTCGTGCGCTTATTTTAACGCCAACCCGTGAGCTTGCCTTGCAAGTGAGCGAAAACGTTGAAGAATACGCTAAGCATTCAAATGTGAGTTCGTTTGTTGTTTACGGTGGTGTTAAAATTAACCCACAAATGCAGCGCCTGCGCAAAGGGGTTGATATTTTAGTGGCGACACCAGGGCGTTTAATTGATTTACACAATCAAAACGCGGTTAAATTTGATAGCGTTGAAGTACTGGTTTTAGATGAAGCCGACCGTATGTTAGACATGGGCTTTATCCATGATATTAAACGCCTAATTGCAAAAATGCCTGAAAAGCGTCAAAACTTAATGTTCTCAGCCACGTTTTCGGATGATATTCGCGCGCTGGCAAAAGGGTTAATTAACGACCCCGTTGAAATTTCTGTTGCGGCTAAAAACACCACCGCAAAAAGTGTCACGCAAAGCGTATACGCAGTAGACAAAGCACGTAAAACGGCCCTATTAAGCCATTTAATTCGTAGCAACGATTGGCAACAAGTACTGGTATTTAGTCGTACTAAACACGGTGCTAATCGTTTAGTTAAGCAACTTGAACGCGATGATATTGTTGGTGCGGCAATCCATGGCAATAAATCTCAGGGCGCGCGCGTTAAAGCACTAGAGGGCTTTAAAAGTGGTGAAGTGCGCGTATTAGTGGCAACCGATATTGTTGCACGTGGTTTAGACATTGTTGAATTACCGCATGTTGTAAACTACGACTTACCTAATGTATATGAAGATTATGTTCACCGTATTGGCCGAACTGGTCGTGCGGGGGCATCAGGGCATGCTATTTCGTTTGTAACGGTTGACGATGCAGTAGATTTATACGGCATTGAGCGCTTTATTGGCGAGCTAATTCCACGTGCTGAAGAAGAAGGTTTTGAACCGGCTAACCCTGTTGCAGAGCGCGCACTCGATGCACGCCCGTTACCGGCTAAAAAGCCAAAGAAAAAACAACCATTTAATAAGCCTAAATCAGATAGCAGCAAGCCTAATAGCAAAAAGCCTAACAATGGTGGCAATGGTACAGGCCCACGTCGTGGTGGCTCTAAAAAGCCAGCAGCTAAAACCGATGATAATGCACAAAACCCATGGGCAAAGCGTCAATCGGTTGGTGGGAATGGCCAGCGCCGTCGTCGTCCAGCAAATAACGACTAATTAGGTTTAGTTCGCTTTAATAAAAAACGCGCTTACTTTTACTGGTAGCGCGTTTTTTAATGCCTATCTTAAAGCTTTACTAACTGATTAAATAATTAACTGCTAATCCTACAAATAAAGTAACACTAACGCTCAGTAACGTCCCTAGCATCACATATTCAGTGAGTTGTTTATCTTTGCTGGCACTTAAGTCGCCAAATCTAAACACCGATTTAGCGGCAATTAAAAACCCAAGCCCTGCAAACTGATCTAATAAAATAAATGTCAGCATAAGTACTCTTTCAAGCATACCAATACTTTGTCCTGCTAAGGGGAGGCTACCATCACTAGAAAAGTGATTAGTTAAACGCTCTAACATCATTCTTATAAATACCGCACTGGGGCTTAAAATAATAAGGTAACCAGTTATAATCCATAGCACTTTTGCGTTGCACAATAACGCCATTACATTGTCAGCAAATTGCTGATCGTCAGTTAGCCAAATACTTATCGCAATAATGACAGTGATATGTGCAATTTGGTCTAATAAAAAAGGCACTACGCCTTTATTTGAATACGATTTAGCAATATCAATAAAGTAGTGACTGATCATAATAATGCCGGTCGCCAGTAATACGCTGCTTAGTTGTTGCCAGCCAAAACTATATTCCCAAAGTGCCACAACGACTGCACTGGTAATACCGTGAACCAATACATGGTAGTAAAGTTTTTTTGCTTTAAAATGACGGGTGTTTCTGTCGTTTACCCAGCTCATGGGTTGCCAATAAAAATCAGCGAGTAAGTGGCCAATAATCAGTGCAACGAGTAATAGTGAAAATTCCATTAGTCATGTCCTTGCTGTATGCTTTTAAGCCATTGCTGTGTGTGTAAAATAAATCGCTCTATCAGTTGATAGTTAGCAAGATTAAGCAGCTTAGTAACGTTTTCGCGGCTGGTGTTGAGCTCATTAGCTAAGGCTGCATGGTTGTTATTAGTATGGGTTAAATATACATACAAAGCATTTGCTTGTTTTTGGGTTATTTTACACAGTAATACATCGACAAACGCTAGGTTTAGCTTAAAGCTCTCATCAACCGATTGATCTGCAATAGCAAATGTAAAACGTTGGTTTGTCATTTTATCTAGCTCATGACCAGAGAGAGTAAATGCAGAGCCTGTAGCAGTTTTTATACTCGTACTAGGGTTATCTATGTGCCCCAACGCCATGCTTTGGCGCAATTCATAACCGGCAGATTTTAACTGTAGATAAATAAGAATAGCGGTGGTAACTAACCGTTCACTTTTTTCTACTTGCAGCTGAAATGCATCCCCACGGTAAATATCCCAAGATGTTGTTTTATTACAATTTGCACGTAAACTTTGCTCTAGCTGATAAAGCATGGCATCGTATTGTTGTTTAGGTATTTTTTGCGATTTAATTATATCGCCGCTGATCACACCAATCATATAAATCCAGATAGATTATTTATATGTAACTAATTTTGGTTACATCTTAAAATGTAACCGTATTTGGTTACATTGGGTTTGGTAACTAATTTAGGTTACTTAACACGCAATTGCAAGTATTACTCATTAGGACATAATAATGACCTCACAACAAAGCAGTAAACCTCGTGTAGGTATTTTTGTCGATGTACAAAATATTTATTACACCTGTCGCGAAAGCTACGGTAAAAACTTTGATTACAATGCCTTTTGGCGAATGATAGAGCAACAATACGATATTGAATGTGCGTTTGCTTATGCAATATACCGAGGTGATGAAAAGCAAAATCAGTTTCAAAATATTTTGCGCGCTATTGGCTTTGAAGTAAAACTAAAACCCTTTATTCAACGCCGTGACGGCAGTGCCAAAGGCGATTGGGATGTGGGTATAACCATAGATATGCTAGAGCAGGGGAAGCAGCTTGATAAAGTTATTTTACTCTCGGGTGACGGTGACTTTGCATTATTACTTGGGCATTTAAAAAATCAATATGATGTTCCGTGTGATGTATACGGTGCTGATAAATTAACCGCAGAGGTACTTAAGCAAAGTGCCGAGCAATTTCATTTAATTGACAAACAGCTACTACTTTAAAAAGTATAAGTATTGTATTTTTGATTTATTTTTGAGCAGAATGTTTGCGTTGATCATGAGAGTATTTAATACAACGGGTGCATAGATTAATTAAGCCTAATTTAGGCTTTTTTTATGGCGATAATAAATTGGGTTTAGTGGATGAGTATGGTAATTTTAAGATTCAATTAGTATCAAGGAATTACATGCTTAACTACAGTAATATGCCATTAGACAGAGGCTCAAATGCGCGCAAAGACCCTACTTGGGTAGACGCAAAAAAAACAGCAGACAGTTTATGGCTTTTAGTTAAAGGCAATCACACCTTATTTGCTAACAGTAGCCCTGAGGTGGTGTATTTAGCTTACCAACAAGTGGCGCATTTAGATTTAACGCAGGCTATTCTTTTAGGATCAAATAAACAGGATAATGCCGTATTTGCGCTAGACGTAACTGAACTCGAAGAGTCGTTATTAGCAACGATTGTTGGTGATGCTCAGTTTGCAGATATTCGTCAATATGGTACTCAAGTAGCACTTGAAGATGGCTCAAATGCAGCGCTTGCTCGTGGGTTGTGTTACTGGCATGCCACTCATAGTTTTTGTGGTCGCTGTGGTACCAAAAATCACTTAGTTGAAGGGGGGCATTCACGTTTATGCGACAACGCAGCCTGTATGCACCAAACTTTTCCGCGTACCGATCCAGCCGTTATTATGGTAGTAACTAAAACATTTTCTGATGGGATTGAACGCTGCTTATTTGGTCGCCAAGCAACTTGGCCTAAAGGTCTGTATTCCTCACTTGCCGGGTTTGTCGACCCAGGTGAAACCCTTGAACAAACCGTGATCCGAGAAGTAAAAGAGGAAGCGGGTATTACCGTGGAGAAAGCAGAGTATATTGCTTCTCAACCTTGGCCGTTTCCTTCGTCAATTATGCTAGGTTTTATTGCCACAGCAAGCAGTGATGAAATAAGCACAGAGCAAGATGAACTTGAAGATGCAAAGTGGTTTTCTCGCCAAGAACTTGCGCAATTTAAAGATTGGCAACACGAGGGGGAGCATTTAAAGCTACCTAGAGCTGATTCGATTTCGCGTTATTTAATTGAATATTGGCGTACTCAGATAGAAGGATGAATCATGTCGAGCAAAAATAAAAATACTCAGTTAGTCTCATCAGGGCGCAAAAAAGCGTACACCCATGGCGTAGTTAATCCAGTGATACAGCGCGCTTCAACGATTGTGTTTGATTCTGTGAGTGAGCTTAAAGAAGCGGCTAAAACACGTGGCGACAAAACCTTGTTTTATGGCCGCAGAGGGACGACCACTCATTTTGCTCTGCAAGAGGCAATTACCGAACTCGAAGGCGGTGAGGGCTGTGCGTTATACCCATGTGGCGCGGCAGCGATAAGCCAAACTCTGTTATCGTTTTTAAAGTCCGGTGATCATATTTTAATAGTGGACACTGTTTACGAGCCAACCCGTGATTTTTGCGACAAGATTTTAGCGGGGCTGGGCATTACTACGACCTATTATCCGCCTATGATTGGCGCAGATATAAAAGAGTACATTCAAGACAATACCAAAGTGTTGTTTTTAGAGTCTCCGGGTTCAATTACCATGGAAATTCAAGATGTTCCCGCTATGGTGCAAGTGGCAAATGATCATAATGTGATGACGGTGCTTGATAACACTTATGGTAATGGTTTGCACTATCGCCCACTTGAACATGGTGTTGATATTAGTATTCAAGCGGCAACCAAATATATTGTAGGTCATTCAGATGTGATGATGGGCGTAGCTGTAGCGAATAAAAAATATTGGCCAACACTTCGTGAACACTCTTATTTACTCGGGCAATGCACCAGTGCAGATGATGCGTATTTAGCACTACGAGGTTTGCGTACCATGGCGGTGCGATTAAATCAGCATGAAAAAGCGGCTATTGAGGTTGCTAAATGGTTAGAGCAGCACGAGTTAGTTGATCATATTCGCCACCCAGCATTTGAAACATGTCCTGGGCATGAATTTTTCAAACGCGATTTTAACGGTAGTAATGGTTTGTTTTCGTTTGTAATGAAAACCGGTAACCAAAAGGCCATTGATGCTTTTTTAGATAGCTTGCAGCATTTTAAAATGGGCTTTTCTTGGGGAGGCTTTGAGAGCTTAGTAACGGCAAACCTATCAATGAAAGGGCTGCGCTCGCAAACAGGATGGGAGCATGGACCTGTTATTCGTTTGCACATTGGCTTAGAAGATGCTGAAGATTTAATTGCCGACTTACAGCAAGCATTAGCTATTTATGAGCAACATTTATGATTACTAATTGTTTAAATTACATTATTTGTTACAAAGCCTACCTCTGAGTAGGCTTTTTTTTGCTAGCAATTCAACGTGTTTACACTTAGTGTTGTTAAATAACGCTTATTTTAAAGCATGAACAACGTCATTAAGGATAGTCAATGGTAACACCATTACCAATAAACGTAGGGCGCTTAACTCAAATTGCGGGTTTTGAGCTTGTACGTATGTTTTTAACTAAACGAGGACTTATTGCACTGGCGGCTTTTGCGCTAGTGTGGCTTGTTATTTTACGTTACCCGATAGGGCAGGCAGTGGGCATTATCAGCTCCCCCGATTTTGAACAAATAGCCCGTGATATTTCCGGCTCTATTGGATTAAATAAGTTACTTGATTGGCCTGAAGCCGAATTTGCTATGTATTGGCTAATTGCTTTGTATAGTTTTCCTGTTTTTAGCTTATTTATTTGTAGTGATCAAACTGTGGGTGACAGAGAGAGGGGGACTTTAAGGTTTTTATCACTGCGCTCAACCCGCTTTGAAATACTCTTTGGTCGATTTTTAGGGCAGTTAGCGGTACTAACCTGTTTAGTTGGCATTACATTGGTAGCGACATTGGCGGTGCTCGGGTTTCGCGATCCGAGCTTACTTGCTGGTGGCGTTGGCCGTGCAGTTTCAATATTTTTAATTCTCATTGTTACTTTTGCGCCGTTTGTTGCGTTAATGAGTTTGATTAATACTTTTGCGAGCTCATCTCGCTTATCTATTGTGTTAGCCATTTTATATTTTACAGCCGGTGGCATTATTGTTGGATTGCTGGAGTGGCAAATACCCGCATTAAGTGTGCTTGATTATTTATTCCCTGGTGTGCAAATAGAGTTATTAGCGGGACAGAACTTACCGCTATTGAGTGCATTGGCTATTCCGCTTGTGCAAACAGCGGTGCTACTTGTGGTTGCGCAACGTGTTTTTGCAAGGAGCTCACTATGAAATCATTAATCACAGGGCGTAATTTAAGTAAATCGTACGGCTCAAAACTGGCTCTTAATAATGTGAGTTTTGAGATTCAAAAAGGTGCTCCCGTTGCGCTTGTTGGCCCTAATGGCGCAGGAAAAACTACTTTATTTAGTTTGCTGTGCGGCTATATAGCCCCTAGCATGGGAGAGCTTGAAATACTCGGCCATAAACCAGGCAGCGCTGCTTTATTTAATAAAGTGAGTGCATTACCGCAAGATGCCCAGCTTGATCCGCGTTTTAATATAGATAAACAACTTAGTTTTTATGCCAAGCTACAAGGCATGAGTACTAAGCAAAGCCACGTAGAGGCACTTCGTGTGCTTGATTTAGTGGGCCTTAGCGAAATTGCAAAAAACCGCGCTGGGGATTTATCCCACGGTATGCGCAAGCGTGTAACCATAGCGCAAGCATTAATTGGCTCACCACAAATTGTAATGTTAGATGAAGCCACGGCAGGGCTTGATCCTATTCATGCCAGAGAAGTGCGCGAGTTGGTATCTCAGTTAAGTGACCAAGCGACGTTTATTTTAAGTTCACATGATTTAACTGAATTAGAACGACTGTGTTCCCAAGTACTCCATTTGGATAAAGGCGTATTAAGCGAGCACCAAACTAAAGCAGTGAACACCGATAAGCACTTTTACACCTTAATGCTTAGCGACGTGTATCAAAATGTGGAGCAACAACTCCAAGCACTTGAGGGGGTGAGTCGTGTTTATATGAGCCAGCACAAAGAGTACGTGATTGAGTATCAACCAACCAGTGATCCGCTCGATGTAGCACTATTGCAATTTTGTCGCCAGCATAATTGGCAGTATCGGCAGTTAGTAAATGGCCATACATTAGAAAATCAAATATTTAAACAGGAGAAACTATAATGGGACTATTTAATGGTTTAATGGGTAATGCCAGTGAAGTGGATGACGCTGATTTAGAGAAAGTGTTGGCAAATACTCTTATTGAAGGTGAGCAAGTTGAAAAAGCGTATAAAGTTGTCCGTGATATGTTTATCTTTACTAATAAGCGACTTATTTTAATCGATAAGCAAGGCGTGACAGGGTCTAAAATGGAAATGATCAGTATTGCCTATTCTAAAATTACTAAATTCAGTAAAGAGAGTGCGGGGCACTTTGATTTAGACGCCGAGTTAAAAATATGGGTAGGTTCAGATCCAACGCCTATTAGCAAGGACTTTAAAGCAGGTGATAACATAAATGATGTTTATAGGATAATCAGCCAGTATTCATTATAGAAACAAACAAAAATCGGTGTAAAATTAAAGTAATTGTTTACAGCTTGTTGCGATTACTTTAACATAAACTACTCCAACACTTTCTTACAAATTCCCTAACAAATACAATTGCTTGATTCAGTTTTCGTTCAGTTTCGCGGCGTTAGCATACCCCCACTTTAGCAATGTAGTTAAAGTACAAAAACAATGTACATAGGGATGTTTCATTATGAAAAAGTTAGCAATTATTATTTCAGGTCTTTTATTATCAAGTGCTGCACACGCTGCAGATAGCTATCAATCAATCAGTAACTTAGGCTACACAGATACTGATAACAACGATACTATCAGCGTGGACTCTACTTACTACTTCTCTCCAAAGAGCACACTAGGTCCATACGACCAATTCGAATACATTAACAAGCAAAGCAACGTATTTGGTGGCTACGCTGATGACGATTTTGGCGATGTGACTGCTATTGGTGGTGAATACTTCGTTGAAGATTTTGTTGTTGGTGCGTCTTACCAAAATGCTGATTACAACTCTAACAACGAGTCATACACACTTTCTGCTGGTTACTTCTTCAACCCTGACTTACTTGCAAAAGTAAGATTTGTTGATCAAAAAGATGGTGATAACGTTACATTCTTTTCTTTAGCATACAACCACATGCTAAACGATACAGATTACGTAGGTATCACTGTAGAATCAGATGATGATTTTGATTCTCGTTCAGTAGCTGCTAAATACTTTGTTGATTTACAACAAGGTAACTACTTAACAGTAGAAGGTACATTTGTAAGCCTTGACGAAGCAGATGATCAATGGAACGTAGAAACAAACTACTATTTCTCTAAAGCGACTTCTGTATTTGCAGCTTACGATAAAGAAGACAACTACAGCTTTGGTGCTCAACACTTCATCAATAAAAACATTGGTTTAAAAGTGGGTTACGGCAACAACGCAGATGACTCAGATAACGATGCTTACTTTGCTAACATGCGTTTTCAGTTTTAATTAAATAATTAAAACCAGTTAAGTAGTAAAAAGCCCACATTTTGTGGGCTTTTTGCTGTGTGTAATAAATTAGTGACTTTACTCATCGTTATATTTTAATCGCAATAGAATAACTTCATCATTTAGTGGCACTCGTCTGACAGCCCATTGTATTTAAATTAAGATCGGTCATAATTAAATCAATGTTTTTATAACTGTAAAAGGAATGTGCTCATGTCAGTATTTATTATATTACTGGTTGTGGTGGTCGTGGTGTTTGCGATTAAAGATATCCGCCTTAATTTAATTACTCGACCTACTTTTAAGATGTTTAAAAAGGTGTTGCCGCCATTATCGCAAACAGAGCGAGAAGCCATGGAAGCAGGCGATGTTTGGTGGGATGGCGAGTTATTTAGTGGTGAGCCTGACTGGCAAAAATTACATAATTATCCGCGACCTAAGTTAAGTGAAAAAGAAACTGCATTTATAGATAATCAAGTTGAAACTTTATTAGCCATGCTTGATGACTATAAAATTGTACAAAAAGACAAAGATTTACCTATAGAGGTTTGGGACTTTTTAAAAACCGAAGGGTTTTTTGCAATGATCATCCCAGAAAAATTTGGGGGTCTTGAATTCTCTGCTATTGCTAATTCCACCATAGTGTCAAAAATTGCGACTAAAAGCTTAACGGCCGCCGTAACGGTCATGGTACCAAATAGCTTAGGTCCTGGTGAGTTATTACTGCATTACGGAACAACTGAGCAACAAAATCGTTGGTTACCTAGCCTTGCAAAAGGCGACGATGTACCTTGTTTTGCATTAACGGGCCCAGAGGCTGGCTCAGATGCTGGCAGTATTCCAGATTCAGGCGTGGTGTGCAAAGGCGAGCATGATGGTAAGGAAGTGTTGGGACTGCGTTTAAATTGGTCAAAACGTTACATTACCCTTGCGCCTGTGGCGACTGTGTTAGGTCTTGCATTTAAAATGTACGATCCAGATGGATTGTTAGGCGATGAAAAAGAGCTCGGAATAACGTGTGCACTTATTCCAACTGATCATCCAGGTGTTAAAACAGGAGAGCGTCATTACCCACTTAACATGGCGTTTATGAATGGCACAACGTACGGTAAGGATGTATTTATTCCGCTTGATTGGATTATAGGTGGCCAGCAAGGGGCAGGGCGCGGTTGGCGCATGCTAGTAGAGTGTTTAAGCGCAGGGCGTGGTATTTCATTACCGGCATTAAGCACTGCAACAGGGCACTTGGCAGCTAAGATGACCTCGGCTTATACGGTTGTACGCCAACAGTTTGGCGTGTCAATTGGGCAATTTGAAGGCGTACAAGAAGGGTTGGCACGTATTGGTGGACTAACTTATGCATTGGAATCATGCCGATTAATGACCGCAGGTGCAATTGATTTAAAACTTAGCCCGTCAGTAGTAACTGCAATTGCAAAGTACCACATGACAGAAATGGGTCGAACGGTAATGAATGATGCAATGGACATTCATGCAGGTAAAGGGATTCAGGTTGGGCCTAATAACTATTTAGCACACGGTTATATGGGTATTCCCGTCTCTATTACCGTAGAGGGCGCCAATATTCTTACCCGTAACCTTATGATATTTGGCCAAGGTGCAACCCGTTGTCATCCTTTCGTGTTAAAAGAAATGGAAGTTGCAGCAATGGATGACGATGATGCTGCACTTGAGCAATTTGATGGCTTGTTAATGAAGCACATTGTATTTGCACTGAGTAATGCAAGTATGGCCTTGGTGCATGGTTTAACTCGCAGCTACTTTGCTAAAGCGCCTGTATGTGGAGAGACGGCCGTCTATTATAAACAATTAGGTAGAATGAGCCGAGGATTGGCGTTCACAACGGATGTTGCAATGTTGATGTTAGGTGGTGAACTTAAACGTAAAGAAATGATATCGGCACGTTTAGGCGATGTGTTAAGTCATTTATATATTGCATCCACGGTATTAAAGCGTTTTGAAGATGAAGGGCGTCAGCAAGCGGATTTGCCTTTTGTAAAATATGCTATAGAGACATCGTTATATGCAATAGGCCAAGCATTTGATGGCTTCTTTAAAAACTTTTCTAATCCAGTGATTAACTTTGCACTTAAGCGTATTGTTTTTCCATTAGGTAACCATTATCACAAACCAAGTGATGCTATTGCCCAGCGTATTTGCGAGCACATGACTCAACCAGGGGTATTTAGAAATAGACTTACCCATTTGTGTTATGTGGATGAAAATGCCGGAACAGGCGTCATGGAAAATGCTTTCTTAGCAATGCACGATATGCACAATCAATTTAAGCAGTTGAAACAGTGGCAACGAAAAGGCAAGGTGCCTGCCACCTATGATATTGAACAAGCGATTGATTACGCACTTGAACACGAGCTCGTAACGAAGGTTGATGGTGAGGCAATGCATCATGCTAATAAGCTAAGAATGCAGGCTATTGCGGTTGATAACTTTAAACCAGAAGACATCTAACGCTGAGTTATAATAATAAAGAAGATAATAAAAAAGCCTTAAATTTATGATTTAAGGCTTTTTTTATGTTGTGTATTTTTTAAGCTCGAATATACGGTTATCGTTACTAAGGCTCTGAATGACTGATCAGCGCCCGTAAGGATCGGCGATGATTTTATCTACGTACCACTTACCTTTTATTTTAAGCATTTCAATGCTGCGGAAATCATCGATTTTTTTACCATTAAAATAACCGGTAAACACGATGTTTATTTTAGCTTGATTGCCATACTGTTCTCGCAGGCTTGAATTTGACATATCAATTTCAATCACAACTTCATCGTACTGTAAATTAATAAGACTACGGGCAAACTGTTTTGCCGTCCCATACGATTTCATTATGCGGGCTAATTTAGGTGTTGCGAAATCGCTGGCTTTTTGCAAGTTATGCTGGTTATAAAGCGCATCAAAATACACAGTAGCAGTGTCGCCTGGACGATCATTGTCAATGTACTGCTCTTTAGGTTTAGTATTTTCATTACAGCCAACGATCAAAATACTAAAAATGAGCACAAAAATGGTTAAAATTGTTTTCATATTTGGTCAGGTTGATTACTTATACATAAAGTGTGTGATGGAATGGAGAAGATGTAAAGAGGAGTGGACTAAATAGATAGTAACTTATTAAAAAAGCAATAAAAAAGGATGTTAAAAAACATCCTTTTTTAATCAGAACGCTTGATTATTGCACAAGCTCTTGTTCGCTAAACTCTTCGTCAAACATCGGGCTTGATAAGTAACGCTCTGTTGCACTTGGCAAAATAACCACAATATTTTTATCTGCATTTTCAGGACGTTCAGCAATACGTTTCGCTGCAACCACAGCTGCACCTGATGAAATACCAACTAAAATCCCTTCTTTTTTCATTAGTTCATGACACATTGCGATACATTCTTCATTAGAGACTTGCTCTACACCATCAATTATTGATAGGTCTAAATTCCCAGGAATAAAGCCTGCACCAATACCTTGAATCTTATGTGGCCCAGGTTTTACTTCTTCACCAGCAAGTGTTTGGCTAATTACCGGAGAGTGGCTTGGCTCTACAGCGATTGATTTTACATTTAAGCCTTTTTCTTTTTTAAGATAACGGCTTACACCTGTGATAGTTCCACCAGTACCAACGCCTGCAACAAAGAAATCGATTTTGCCATCAAGTGCATCAAAGATTTCTGGGCCAGTTGTTTCAAAGTGAATTTTAGGGTTTGCAGGGTTTTCAAATTGTTGTAATAAAATAAACTTTTCAGGGGCTGATGCTTGAATTTCTTTGGCCTTAGCAATAGCACCGTTCATACCTTTAGCACCGTCTGTTAGTACAAGATTAGCACCGAGTGCTTTTAATAGCTTACGACGTTCTAAGCTCATGGTGTTTGGCATTGTAAGCGTTAATTTGTAGCCGCGTGAGGCTGCTACAAATGCCAGTGCAATGCCCGTGTTACCTGATGTTGGCTCTATAAGCTCTTTATCTTTGGTAAGTTGACCTGATTTTTCAGCTTCCCAAATCATCGATGCACCAATACGGCATTTAATACTAAAGCTTGGGTTACGCGACTCAACTTTAGCGTATACATTCCCACCTGTAACACGGTTAAGTTTTACCAACGGTGTGTTACCGATGCTTAGTGAGTTATCTTCAAAAATAGTAGACATAATGTTCCTTTAGGTACAATCTGATCAACACATTAACAGTTAGTCTGTTAACTTTATAAGCCTACTTTACTGTGAGATAAAAAAAGTTAAAGTAAGCTTTGGCTATAACATATATTAATTCCGCTTATAACGGATTGAACTAAAAACTCAACCTGTTATTTTTTTAGTTATTAAAAAGGTGAACTTGAAGCCATTTGTTCGTTTTTAACTTTGTACTGTATTTTTTGTTTATGTAGTCGTTATTTAAACAAATCAACACTACATACTTATATTTTGTTGGTTAATTGTGCAAATGAACTGCGGTTGAACAGTTTATTGACACAAACTATTCAAAACATGATAAAAACACATTATCTAAATTCAATAAAGTAATCACCATGAAGTTAATCTTAAAATTAATTGCCGGTATTGTGGCCGGTATTTTAGTCGGACTCTATATTCCCTTAACTGGCGTTGAGCTTTTATACACAGTAAAAGAGCTTATTGGCCAGCTTATTAGTTTTACAATTCCACTGATTATTTTGTTTTTTATTGCCTCTGGGATTGCCGGGCTTCCTAAAGGGTCAGGGCATTTACTGGGAAAAACGGTTGGTTTTGCTTACGGCTCAACAATTATTGCCGGTACCTTAGCGTTTTTATTAGTCACAGCGATTATTCCGTTCCTAAGCGGTGGAATTTCATTTGAAGCTGAAGCAGTCACCGAGGTAGGTAGCTTTATTGACTTAGAAATTCCACCATTAATGGGTGTAATGACTGCTTTAGTCACAGCATTTGTATTTGGTATTGGTATGAGCCAGCTAGGTTTAGACACATTAAAAACGGTGTCTGATCAAGGGCGCGATATTATAGATGGTTTACTTGCTAAAGTAATTATCCCAGCATTACCGTTTTACATTGCGGGTGTGTTTGCTGAAATGACCGTGGCAGGTACCGTTGTTGATACATTACAGGCCTTTGGTGTAGTACTCATTGCCGCATTAGTGATGCATTGGTTATGGTTGAGTGTGCTTTATATTGTATCGGGCCTATTACTTAAGCGTAATCCTATTGAGCTAATTAAAAACATGCTACCTGCGTACTTTACTGCATTAGGAACCATGTCGAGCGCGGCAACTATTCCAGTCTCTTTGCAATCAAGTAAAGCAAATAATGTTAAAGAAGATGTAGCTAACTTTACAGTCCCATTATGTGCCACTATTCATCTATCAGGTTCAACAATTACAATAGTTACCTGTGCTATGGCTGTGATGTTTTTATCGCCTAGCATGGAAGTACCTTCACTAATGGCTATGCTGCCATTCATTATGATGCTAGGTGTGGTTATGATTGCTGCACCAGGTGCCCCAGGTGGCGCGGTAATGTCGGCGTTAGGTTTACTAACTAGTATGCTTGGTTTCAACGAAGGTGCAGTGGCACTAATGATTGCGCTGTACCTTGCACAAGATAGCTTCGGCACTGCGTGTAATGTAACTGGCGACGGTATCATTGCTTTGTGGGTAGACCGTTTTAGTGAAAAAGCCTCAGCTTAAATCACTATGGTGTATTTACCTACGATAGGTAAATACGCTTTGACAATACTGGGTCATAGCGACCGACGGCGAAAGCATAATATTAGTTATGGTTTCGTCGTATCTATGCTAATGTTGAAAATTAATTTTGTTAACTTGCATCTTATTAGGCTAGTGAGGGTGTTCCATTGATTAACGTACTTTTAGTTGATGACCATGAACTTGTGCGCACAGGGATCAGACGTATTCTTGATGACATACGTGGTTTTAAAGTAATAGGTGAAGCTAAAACAGGCGAAGAGGCTGTACAGTTTTGTCGTCAACATGCGCCAAATATAGTATTAATGGATATGAACATGCCTGGTATGGGCGGGCTTGAGGCAACTAAAAAGATTTGCCGTTATTGTCCCGATGTAAAAATTATTGTGCTTACAGTTAATTGTGAAGACCCATTTCCGAGCAAGGTTATGCAAATTGGTGCTCATGGTTTTTTAACCAAGGGGGCAGGATCTGATGAAATGGTGCGTGCTATACGTTGCGTGCATGCAGGGCAACGTTATATTGCGCCAGAAATAGCACAGCAAATTGCGCTTGCGCAGGTTACTGGGCGAACTGATGAAAACCCATTTCAAAGTTTGTCTGAGCGTGAACTGCAAATTATGCTGATGATCACCAAAGGTGAAAAAGCACAGGATATTGCTGAGCGCTTAAATTTAAGCTCTAAAACAGTAAACAGCTATCGCTATCGTATGTTTGAAAAGCTTAACGTAGGGGGCGATGTAGAGCTTACTCATTTAGCCATACGTTACAAAATGATTGATATAGATATCTCTTACTAGTCGATATATATGTCTGAATTTGATCATGCCCAGTTTTTAAAAACATTATCGAGTGAGCCTGGCGTTTATCGCATGCTCGATAATGACAACCAAGTTATTTATGTCGGTAAAGCTAAAAGTTTAAAAAAGCGGGTGAGCAGTTACTTTCGCAGCAACATTACCGACAGCAAAACCCGTGTTTTAGTGAGTAATATTTGTAATATTGAAGTCACACTTACTAATACAGAAACAGAAGCGCTTCTGCTTGAAAATAACCTCATTAAGAGATATCAGCCACGTTATAATATTCTGTTACGTGATGATAAATCGTACCCGTACATATTACTCACGAATCATAAGCACCCTCGTTTAGCCTTTCATCGTGGTAGCAGAAAAGTAAAAGGCGAATATTTTGGCCCGTTTCCAAGCGCTGGAGCCGTATCAGAAAGTTTGCGCTTAATGCAAAAAATATTTCCGGTACGTCAATGTGAAGACGCTTACTACCGTGCGCGTAGTCGGCCATGCTTGCAATACCAATTAAAACGTTGCTCTGCGCCGTGTGTTAATAAAGTCTCTGAAGATGAATACGCGCAGCAAGTGGATTATGTCCGTAAATTTTTAACCGGTAAATCCCATGAAGTAATAGCCGATCTTATCGCTAAAATGGAAAAAGCCAGTGAGCAGCTTAATTTTGAACTCGCAGCTAAAGTTCGCGACCAAATTATGCTATTGCGTAAAATGCAGGAGCAGCAGTCTATCTCAGGTAATTTTGCTGAAATGGATGTTGTAGGTTTTGCCCATTTAAATGGCTTAAATGGGATTCATCTATTAATGATCCGCGATCATAAAGTGCTGGGTAGTAAAACTTATTTTCCAAAGGTGCCTAAAGACTCACAGGAGCAGGAAATCTTAACCTCTTTCTTAGGCCAATATTACTTAGCGCCGGGAGCAACAGGGCGCATTGCCAAAGAAATCATCTTACCATTTGAAATTGAAGAAAGTGATGCGCTCAGCGAAGCACTAACTCAAATTAGTGAACGTAAAGTATCGCTTAAAGTGGTTACTCGTGGTGAGCGAGCACAGTACTTACAGTTAGCCAATAAAAACGCATTAAATAGTATTACGGTTAAGCAAAGCACTCAAGACTCTATAAACAAGCGTTATGCTCAATTAAAGGCTACCTTGCGTCTTGATGACATTAATCGCATGGAATGTTTTGATATCAGCCACACCATGGGCGAAAACACCGTGGCCAGTTGTGTTGTCTTTGATTCTCAAGGGCCTAACAATAAAGAATATCGTCGTTACAACGTCACGGGCATAACCGGTGGCGACGATTACGCCGCTATGGAATTTGCACTAAACAAACGTTATAACAAGTTAGTGGATGAAGATAAAATTCCTGATGTTATTTTTATCGATGGTGGTAAAGGCCAATTAGGTAGGGCAGAACAATACTTTGAAAACTGGCCGCATGCAAAAATGCCACTATTAGTTGGGGTTGCAAAAGGCACTAGCCGTAAACCAGGCCTTGAAACTTTACTTATTGACGGTGGGCGTAAAACTATTCCTATGGATTCTGATGCACCCGCACTGCATTTAATTCAGCATATTCGCGATGAGTCGCATCGCTTTGCTATTGCAGGACATCGGAATAAGCGTCAAAAACAGCGAACTCAGTCGCTATTAGAAGAAATAGATGGCGTTGGTTCAAAGCGTCGACAAACATTATTAAAATATTTAGGGGGCATGCAAGGCGTAAAAGCTGCTAATATAGAACAGCTAAAGAAAGTTCCTGGGATCAGTCCTGACATGGCTGAGAAGATATTTAACCATTTGCATGACAAGGGCTAGCCCTATGTGCGAATATAGAAAAAAAGACATATCCAAGTAGTTATGTGGAATATTCCAAACACACTCACAACGTTTAGACTCTTTCTTATCCCCATTTTTTTGGTGATATTTTATATGCCTTATTCATGGGCATTCTTTGTTGCTGCCTTTATTTTTTGGCTTGCTTCAATCACTGACATACTCGATGGCTATTTAGCGCGTAAGCTTGAACAATCAACGCCTTTTGGTGCGTTTTTAGACCCTGTTGCTGATAAAGTAATGGTGTGCGCTGCCTTGGTTGCTTTATCTGAGCATTATCAATCTTTGTATATGACTATTCCTGCACTTATTATTATAAGCCGTGAAATTGTTATATCGGCGCTACGAGAATGGATGGCTGAGCAAGGCAAACGCGGCAATGTAGCTGTATCCGATATGGGTAAGTTAAAAACCGCAGCGCAAATGTTAGCCATTATTGGCCTAATTTGGCAGTACGATACCTGGATGATGTATTTAAGCTATGGCTTACTTTATATAGCGACGTTTTTAACGCTCAGTTCTATGGTGCAATATTTAGTTGCAGCATGGGCAGAATTGACCAAAAATTGATTGTAAACGTCTAATAACGCACCATTTTAGATAAAAAATAATCAAACAGTTCAAAAGTAGCATTTTTTGTGTTGACGCGTTTAATAATCTCTGTAGAATGCGTCCGTGTTGAGAGGGCATAGCCCCCTAGATAAACAAAGCGGCACTAGCTCAGTTGGTAGAGCGCGACCTTGCCAAGGTCGAGGTCACGAGTTCGAGCCTCGTGTGCCGCTCCAGTTTATCTTAAAGCTAACCTAGTATTGAGGCGGAATGGCAGAGTGGCCATGCACCGGATTGCAAATCCGTTTACCCCGGTTCGACTCCGGGTTCCGCCTCCAATCAAC
>NZ_JBQKUL010000047.1:0-31006 GCF_054968565.1 Pseudoalteromonas sp. G5_S1_54_S4
ATATGAGGGGTATATGAGGATACAAACTACTTGCCCGCAGTGTATAAGTGAAGCTGGTACTTATACCGCTTTTATGATGCAGTCACAGCAGTTAATTGATGATGGTATTCATAAAGTTGTTTGCGATAAAGGACATAAATATACAGTTGAATTAAGAGCTCAAAAGTTTGAAATGCTTTTTGATATAGCTGTTAACGCAATTGGTGATGGATATATGAGAGAAGCTGTTGCTTCATTTGCAGCATCACTGGAGCGTTTCTATGAATTCTTTATTAAATATCATATTCATTCATTAGGAATTGATGAAAGTATTTTACTCAATACATGGAAGGAAGTTTCTAATCAATCAGAAAGGCAACTAGGTGCTTTTACTTTTTTATTTTTAGCAAAATATAATAAGAAGGCCCAAACACTTGATAGTAATGCTGCTGGTTTTAGAAATAAGGTGATTCATAAAGGGTATATACCTACAGAAGCAGAAGCTATAGATTTTGGAGATAATGTTTATTGTATTATTAAAAATACAGTGCAAAAATTAGAGCTAAGTGAAAGTGAAAGCTTATCTAGCTATTACAGTTCTTCTCTTCCTCGTTCAAAAGGAGCTAAGTATTCATTGACGAAACAGGCTGAAGCTATCTCTATAGATCATAAAATAAATGGAACTAGTTTTAGAGATTATAAAAGCATCTTAAAACAATTTAGAATAGTCGATGTTCGATGAACTTTTGCAGAAATTCTAAGCCTTATCAGTAACTTTCTCTGTGTAGCGCGAAGCGCCTCGGTGAACTCTGTGGTGAAATTGTTTTTAAGATAGAATACAGAGCCGATTTCGTGGCTGAAGCCATCTCCTACGAGTGAAGTGCAAGACTTAAACTTTTAAAGCTCTACAGCTTGTGGCTTAAACATGCTGGGTTTCGCTTCGCTCTACCCAGCATACGTCACTGCACTTTACCCAGCCAACGGTGATAGATTTAACACCGATCTGCTCTTAAACTTACCACTTAAAACTTACGGCTTATAGCTTTGTTTCCTCTTCTATCGCGCTCACAATGAAATAGGGGTTTAGGTATTCATCTTTTGTATTGTAAAGTAGCGGGCTGCCGTCGAGCTGAGTGACTTTTGCACCGGCTATTTCGGCGATGGCGTGGCCTGCTCCGGTATCCCATTCACAAGTTGGGCCTAAGCGCGGGTATATGTCGGCGCTGCCTTCGGCGACTAAACACAGTTTGAGTGAGCTGCCTTTTGACACCATTTCAACCTCATCAAAGCGTTGTACAAATTCATCTAAATCAGGGGAAGGGTGCGAGCGGCTACCTACAACACGAATAAGGCCTTTGTTAGGCTTGGTGGTCACTTTAAGCTCGATGCGCTCATCGCCTTTATCTTTAAAAGCACCAATGGCTTCGGCGGCTAAATAAGATACACCCAGTGCAGGGGCATCAACCACGGCTAAAACCGGTTTGCCATTTTCGATTAGGGCAATATTGACGGTAAACTCGCCGTTCTTTTTTATAAATTCTTTGGTGCCATCGATTGGGTCAACCAGCCAGTAGCTTTTCCATGTTTGGCGTACATCCCAACCAATATCGGCACTTTCTTCACTAAGCACAGGAATATCGGGGGTGAGCTCTTTTAGTCCTGCACTAATGATTTTATGAGCTGCTAAGTCGGCGTCGGTTACAGGGCTTTCATCGGCTTTGTACTCAACGTTAAAGTCTTTATTGTAAATACCCATAATCGCGCTTCCCGCTTTGCGGGCGAGAATAAGGGTTTCTTCTAGCAGTTCAGTCTGGTTCATTACATGGGCCTATAGTATATGCTGATGTTTTAGATACGTTATCAGCTGAGCTACCGATTGGTCTAGGGTGTTTTTACTGGTATCTAAAATTATTTCAGGATTAACCGGCGGCTGGTAAGTTGAATCAATCCCGGTAAAGTGTTTAATTTCACCAGCGCGCGCCTTTTTATATAAGCCTTTTGGGTCGCGACTTTCACATACCTCAAGAGGGGTGTC
Source organism: Pseudoalteromonas sp. G5_S1_54_S4 (assembly GCF_054968565.1). Lineage (NCBI taxonomy): Bacteria > Pseudomonadati > Pseudomonadota > Gammaproteobacteria > Alteromonadales > Pseudoalteromonadaceae > Pseudoalteromonas > Pseudoalteromonas sp. G5_S1_54_S4. Next base: position 2,015 of record NZ_JBQKUL010000047.1, read on the forward strand.
GATGAATACCTCGATAAATTCACCCTCATCAACTAACTCACGAACCATATCGCGCTCAGCTTTAAAAGGAGATATAAACGCAGTAAGGACTAACAAACCAGCGTCAACCATTAGCTTGGCGGTTTCGCCTACGCGGCGGATATTTTCAACGCGATCGGCATCACTAAAGCCTAAATCTTTACATAAACCATGGCGTACATTGTCGCCATCAAGTAGGTACGTGTGCGCACCTTGCTGATTGAGTGCTGCTTCTAGTGCATTCGCAACGGTACTTTTACCTGAGCCAGAAAAACCAGTAAACCATATAATAGCGCTCTTATGCTTTTTTTGTTCGCTGCGCTGTACTTTAGTGGTGGCGTAATTATGCCAAACAATATTGTTATCCATTTGCTGTGTCTCTTTATGCTATAAACGCGGGCATTAAAACGGAAATACCAGCGGGATCAAAGTTAGTACGGTAATTGAATAAATAATAGAAAGCGGTAGCCCCATCATTACATAGTCTTTTAGTCGGTAGTTACCCGCGCTATAAACCATTAAGTTAGTTTGATAACCAAAAGGTGAAATAAAGCTGGCTGAGGCGCCAAATGCAACCGCCATAATAAACGGCAAAGGTTCTACGTTAAAGCCAATAGCCAATGAGTAGGCAACCGGAAACGACAGTGCCGCTGCGGCGTTATTAGTGATCAATTCAGTAAATAACACCGTCATTAAAAAGATAGCGATAAACGCGCCATAAGGGCCAAAGTCGCCTAGCACTACAAACATGGCGTCTGATATTTGCCCAGCAAGGCCAGTGCCTATCATCAGCTTAGCTAAACCTATGGCACTGCCTACTACGGCAAGTAACTCAATAGGAAAGCGGCGTTTTATTTCGCTCAGCTTAATAGTACCACACAGCATGAGGCCAATAAGTAACACTAACAAGCCTTTAACCAGCGGTACGGCGCCTAAAATACTTAACCCCAGCACACCTGCAAAACTTAACAATACAATGTTTGATTGTTTTGCACCGAGGTGGGTTTGTAAATCAAGCCCTGAAATATACACAAATTCGCGCTTTAAGTTAGTTAAGTCATAAAAGCTTTTACCAGGGGCGAGGATTAATGAGTCACCCGCTTGTAAGCGCACTTGCCCAAGCCCGCCTTGCAGACGATCGTGCCCACGGCGAATAGCAATAACGGCCGCATGAAATTGTTCTCTAAAGCGGGCTTCTTTTACTGTTTTGCCAATTAACTTAGACGACTGACTAACGACAACTTCAACGAGGTGTTCTATGTCTTTTTCGTGTTTGTCATGCACCACTTTTAAGCCGTCAAAGCGAGTAAGCAAAGGCACCGACTTTATATCGCCTACAAACAGCAGTATGTCGTCTTGTTGAATAATATGTTGGGGGGTCACGGCGCAAATGCGATTGCCATCGCGAATAATTTCAGCCAAAAACAAGTCTTTTAAATCGCGTAAACCGTTTTCTTCTACGGTGTGGTTTATTAGTTTAGAACCGGTTTGTACTTTCCCTTCTAAATAAAAAGGCACCACCTCTTGGCTATTTTTACCGTTGTCGGGCAGGCATTTTAGCATCACTAAAATAGTGATTAAGCCCACACTGAGTGCGCCTAAACCCACTAAGGTAAAATCGAAAAAGCCTAATGGCGCCATCCCCGCATCTACTGCAAAGCCATTTACGATTAAGTTAGTAGAGGTACCGATGAGTGTAATAGTACCGCCTAAAATTGCGGTGTACGACAAGGGTAGCAACAGCTTTGAAGGGGAGTGGTTTGGGTTATCTTTTATGGCGGTAATTAAGGAGGCAACCACCGCGGTATTGTTAGTAAAGGAAGACAAAAACGCTGTAGAAAGCCCAAGCTTGGTCACTGATTTAACTAAACTGCCACTGGATAACGATTTAGCTAAGCGTTGAATAAGCGTGGTTTTTTCTATCGCTATCGACACTAAAATTAATAACACTAAGGTAATTAATGATGGGTTAGTATAATTAACCAGCATGTTTTCTAAGTCAATGAGCCCAGTTAGGTAGCTGGTGCCTATGGCACTGACAAATAACCACGCAGGGTTAATACGGGTGCCAAATAGGCACCCGACTAAAAGCAACATAATGCCTGTTAAAATGAGCTGTTCTACCATGCTTTAAATGTTCCTAACAGGCGGTTATTAAACGTTATAGCTTTGAAATATCAAGCGCTTGCCAATGTGGAAAGTGCTTGCGTACGAGGGCATTAAACTCAACTTCAAAGTCGCTAAATTTACCCGCATTTTCTTCACTTTGTAGTACCTGTTCTATCATTCCTGCTGCAACCGTTAAGTTTGATAAACGGTCAATAAGAATAAATGAACCAGTTTCATGATTGTGATGGTACTGATCCGCTAAAATAGTCTCGGTCAGCTCCAGTGTCACAATCGCAATTTCGTTTAACTGTAATGAATCTGCGCTGCCATGCTCTAGGGTGTTTACATCAATAGTGTGGTCTATTTTAGTGACCATAGCCGAGGTGTTTTTGCTGCCTAGTTTTAAGTTATAGCTTTTACCTAGTACTAATGGCGATTCGTGCATCCACACAATTTTAGCCTGTAATTGGTTGGTTACTTGCGCTTGCGAGCTTGCCGGTACAATAACGTCCCCTCGGCTAATATCTATTTCAGTATTAAGTGTCACTGTGATTGCTTGGCCGGCTTCGGCGGTGTCGAGGTTGCCATCAAAAGTCACAATCTCTTTAATGTTAGATGTTTTACCTGAAGGCAGTACTTTTATCTCATCGCCAACGCGTAATTTACCTGAGGTCAGCGTGCCTTGAAAACCACGGAAGTTTAAATTAGGGCGAACCACATACTGCACCGGAAGGCGCGCTTCAAAACCAGTGTCGATCTCAGCAGCTGGTGAGTCTTCTAACAGCTCAAGCAATGGTTTGTCGGTGTAATAAGGAGTGTGTGCAGAGCGAGTTACTACATTATCGCCTTTAAGCGCCGACATAGGCACAAACTTAATGTTTGATACGTTAAGTTGCTCGGCAAATTTTAAATAATCGGCTTTAATTTTTTCATAAACGGTTTCGTCAAAATCAACAATATCCATTTTGTTAACCGCAACCACAAACTGTTTAATGCCTAATGAGTCACAAATAAAGCTATGGCGCTTAGTTTGTACCTGCACGCCATAACGTGCATCCACTAAAATAATGGCAACATCACTGGTTGATGCACCCGTTACCATGTTACGGGTGTACTGCTCATGCCCAGGGGTGTCGGCAATAATAAACTTACGCTTAGCGGTTGAGAAATAACGGTACGCTACGTCAATTGTTATGCCTTGCTCACGCTCAGCTTGTAGGCCATCAACTAACAATGCTAAATCAAGTTCTTCACCGGCATTACCTACTTTTTCGTTATCTTTATGAAGTGCAGCTAGCTGATCTTCATAAATTTGGTGACTATCGTGCAGTAGGCGGCCAATTAGGGTTGATTTACCGTCATCCACACTGCCACACGTTAGCATACGTAATAAGCTTTTATCTTGTTGACGTGCTAGGTAAGCGTCTATACCAATTTCTTTTACTTCGTTAAATGTATCGTTATTTAGGTTAGACATTAGAAATACCCCTCACGTTTTTTCTTCTCCATAGAGCCTGCTGAATCATGATCAATCACCCGACCTTCACGTTCAGATGACGACGATAGCAACATTTCTTCAATAATTTCTGTTAGGCTGCTTGCCGTTGATTCAACCGCGCCAGTGAGTGGATAACAGCCTAAGGTTCGAAAGCGAACCGACTTCATTTGCGGTACTTCACCTTCATTAAGCGGCATGCGATCGTCATCTACCATGATTAAGGTACCGTCGCGTTCTACTACTGGGCGCTCTTTAGCAAGGTACAGTGGCACCATTTCGATATTTTCTTGATAAATGTATTGCCAAATATCTAGTTCAGTCCAGTTAGATAGTGGGAATACACGAATGCTTTCGCCTGGGTTCACTTGGCTGTTATAGGTATTCCAAAGCTCAGGACGTTGGTTTTTAGGATCCCAGCGATGGTGTTTATCACGAAATGAATACACGCGCTCTTTAGCCCGTGATTTTTCCTCATCACGGCGTGCGCCACCAAATGCTGCATCAAAACCGTACTTGTTGAGCGCTTGCTTTAATCCTTGGGTTTTCATGATATCGGTATGTTTACCCGAACCATGGGTGAATGGGCCTACACCCATTTCGATGCCTTCAGGGTTTTTGTGTACGATTAAATCAAAGCCATACTCTTTGGCTAAACGGTCGCGAAACTCAATCATTTCACGAAACTTCCAGTTGGTGTCTACGTGTAATAACGGAAACGGAATTTTTGCAGGGTAAAATGCTTTACGAGCTAAATGCAAAAGTACCGATGAGTCTTTACCGATTGAGTAAAGCATAACTGGGTTCTCAAACTCAGCGGCGACTTCGCGCATGATTTTGATACTTTCAGCTTCAAGTTGCTGAAGGTGAGTTAAAGCCATTGTTGGTCGTCCTACTAAAATGATTAAATTAAAATCTGTTAAACTACGCTACGTCTGTCAGCGGTTGAGCAAAGCTACTGATCTGTGCTTTTTCGCCAAACCAGTGTAATTCTTGATGCAGCGAAGCTACTTCACCAATAATCAGTAAAGCGGGTGAAATAATTTGATGCTGCTCAATGAGCTGCGCTAATTGGTCTAACTGTCCTGTGACAACACGTTGATTTTTGCGTGTGCCGTTTTCAATTATGGCCACTGGTGTTGTTGCTGCTCGCCCATGTTTTAATAGCTCGGCTTGAATATGCGGCGATTTAATTACCCCCATATAAATAGCCAGTGTTTGGTTTTTTTGTGCAAGCGACTGCCAATTAAGTTCTTGTCCTTCTTTTTTGCAGTGTCCGGTAACAAACTGAATAGCCTGAGCATGGTCGCGATGCGTTAAAGGAATACCTGCGTAGGCACTACATCCCGCGGCTGCCGTTATACCTGGCACTATTTGGTAATTTACGTTATTGGCTGCCAGTACTTGGACTTCTTCGCCACCACGGCCATAAATAAATGGGTCGCCCCCTTTAATTCGGCACACTTTTTTACCTTGTTGTGCTAAATCAACCAACATCTTATTTGTATCTTCTTGAGCTACGCTGTGATCGCCTAAGCGCTTACCCACACAGATTAAATCGGCATCGCGACGCACTAATTCCATGATCTCATCGGATACCAAGTAATCATATACCACCACATCGGCTTGTTGCATTAGTTGCAGCGCTTTTAGTGTGAGTAGCTCTGGATCGCCAGGGCCTGCACCGACTACGTATACTTCGCCTTCTGGTTCAACTTTGGCATCTAGCATTTGCTCTAGTTGTTGCTCAGCGCCATGGGTATAACCGGTTTGGACTTTGCTTACTACTGATGAATCAAACACGCCTTCCCAAAATTGGCGACGATCAGCAAAATGTTTAAAGCGTTGCTTTACTTTATGGCGAAAGCCACCGACCAAGTTAGCGAGTGGGCCGATATGCTGGGGAATAAGTGTTTCGAGCTTTTCACGTAAACGTCTTGCTAAAACCGGCGCGGTACCTGCACTTGAAATCGCAATGGTAATTGGGTTGCGATCAACAATAGAGGGGAAAATAAAGGTACATTTAGGTTGATCATCCACCACGTTCACAAACACATTACGCGCATTGGCGAGTTCAAATACGGTGTTGTTTACTTCATCGTTGTCGGTGGCGGCAATAATCAAAATTTTGCCATCAAGATGCGACTCTTCAAAATAGGCATCTATTAATGTTACTTCATTATTATGCGCATGTTCTTTTAATTCTTCGCAAAACCAAGGGGCAACTAGCGTTACATCGGCACGCGCTTTTAAGAACGCGCGGCATTTTCGCAAGGCAACTTCTCCACCGCCAACCACCAATACTGGCTTGTTGTCGAGTTTGGTAAAGATAGGTAAATATTGCACTGAGTAACGCCCCTAAAAAGATAATAAAGTGTTTAATACAAAGGCAGAATATAGCGGCTATTGATAAGTAAAAAATAATTAAATCTTAGTTTATATACTCAAAAGTTATATAAACTGTGTTTTTTAGGTCTAAATCTTATTTAGTAAGGGATAGAGTGCTGTTTAGTATAAAAAACGCGCTTATAGTGTTTGGTTATGAGCTATAGCAAGATTAAGCTATGATGCTTATATAGTTTAAGGTTTTTAAAATTTCATGGGCATAAAATGACAAATAATACTCAAAACGCCATGCTAGTTGTTAGTTTAATGGATTTAACCAGTTTAAACACCGATGATAATCAAGCCAGTATTAATGCATTAGTAAACAGTATTGATCCTAAGTTAGGCATACCCGCTGCAGTTTGTGTGTTTAGTGAATTTGTAGATGATGCAAAAATAGCGCTCGCTAATCGGTTATTGAGTCATGTAAAAGTGGCCACAGTAACCAACTTTCCCACAGGTGAGGCGCCACTTAATGAAGTGCTTAATGAAACGCTGATAGCCATAGAGCGCGGGGCCGATGAAATTGACTTAGTCATTCCTTATAAAGCGCTTATAAAAGGCGAGGCCGATACCGTGCTGGAATACGTGAGTGAGAGTAAAAAGGTATGTGGCAGCCGTGCTAAGCTCAAAGTGATCATTGAAACTGGCGAGCTAAAAACGGCAGCATTTATTACTCAAGCAACCGAGCTTGCCATTCAAGGCGGAGCTGATTTTGTAAAAACCAGTACAGGAAAAGTAGCGGTGAATGCCACGCTTGAAGCGACTGAAATAATGCTTAAAGCCATCAAAAAGTCATCAAAGCGAGTTGGTTTTAAGGCGGCTGGTGGAGTCAAGACTGCAGTAGATGCAAATGCTTATTTGCAACTAGCAACCGAGATTATGGGGCATGATTATTTAGCACCAGATACATTTAGGTTTGGCGCTTCATCGCTGTTAAATGACGTTTATAAGGTGTTGAATGAAGCGCAGCAGTGATGCCGAAAAACAACAGTTAGAGCACGATGCGGCCAAGTTGTTTTTGCGATGTTATGAGCAGCAAACGGGAATTCACATGCGCCATATTTGGCACAATGAACCGAACAGACCCGACGTAAGCTGTTATCAAGAAAATCAGCAGCTCGATATAGAAGTGGCGCATTTATACGCCAGTGAAACGGAAGCCATGGCCGTGTTAGGCCGGCCACTGTCGATACAAATGCAGCGTGATTTAGCTGACATGGCGCAACAACCAAGCGAACACCGGTTGCAATCAGCGTTGGAGCGCTTATTAAAACAAAAAGCGACTAAGCGTTATTATTCAAAGCGTACGTGGTTGTTAATTCGTAACGCCAGTACTATTTGGCATAAGAGCGACTTTGAAGCGGCAGTCAAAAAAGTATGTTTTCCAAATACCCATCAATTTGAACAAATATGGTTACTGTGTGATTTTTATCGCGGTGAGTTATTACGAGTAGATTAAAAGCGGCTATAGAGTAGCCGCTTTTTTATTGCTTAATTAAAAATCAAAGGTGCTGATTAGTTAAACTTAAACATGTTGCCTAAGCTTTCTAGCCCTGACTGTTGAGTTTTTGCTAAACATTTTGAGTCATCTAAAGATTTCTTTGTTGTTTCATCGGCAAGGCCCGTTACTTTCAAGCTCTTCTCTTGTTGATACTCGCGCAGTGCTAATACAGTTTGACGGTCGTACTTAACGTCTTCAGTTTCAAACTCTTCATAATTAGGTTGGTTTTTTAAATACCCTAAGCAAACCAAGTTCATACGAGACATAGCCAAGTCCATTTTTTCGTAATGTGGCATTCTATGATTCGGCACATCGACAGCGACGGCAGCAGGTGCTGCTTTTTTACTAGTTACTTTTGGCGGCGGTGGCGCTGTATAGCCTGCTGCAAGCGTGTTGTTTTGGTTATAGCGATAGTAGGTATCTGGAATTTTAGTTTCTAAAAATTCAACGGCTTTAATTATTACTTCTCGTAGTGCCTTTTCTTTTGGAGTGTCTGACCAACCACTAAGGCTTCCTCCAACGAGTGCGCCACCAAAGTTAGTCGCTGCGCTGGTAAAATCAAAATCTTTGCTACCACCCTCAACGCTAGTAGCGGCCAGAATACGCGAAGTGCGCGTATCAATTAAGCGTAGGTCAATAGCCATGTGCGATCCAGAAAAGCCAGCTGAAACAGAACTAAACACATCACCAATAAAGCCGCCTGAACCAACACTTGCCCCTGAACTGTCATCATCAAATTCAGTAACCGCTGCAACGACGACAATCTCAGCGCCTTCAATTTCGCCATATGCTGCACCCGATTGTGCACTCACTCTGCCTGATACAGCTAAATCTTGCTCTGAAAGCACAGCATCTAGTGCTTGGCGCTCTAATACAATAAAGCGATTAGTACCAACAAGTGCGGTGGTAAGTTGATCTGCCATACCTTCACCAATTTCTTTTCGCCACCATCTAGAGTTATTCGACTTATCAGTGAAACGCGCCACGGCGATACGTGCTTTAGGACCATTGTATTGCTGTTTGCTTACTTCATTAATGTCAGGCGAGTTTTGATTTGAGGTAACGTTTGTTGAGGTGCTTTGGCATGCGCTTAAGCTGGTTATTAATGCTGTGGCAAGTAGCGTTTTTTGTATGGATGAGAGCATAGGATTTTCCTTAATTTATGTGCTTAATTACATTTGTAGTTATTTTTTTAGCAATGGCTAATTAAGGTTAATTTAGATAAATCAGTAGCTTAAAAATAGTACTCAGGCGAAAGCTTTGAGTACACACGCGAAGCTAATTACTTTTACATGTTTGCGCTTCTCTGTATTGTTTTGGTGTAAGTGAATATTTGGCTTTGAAACAACGGGCAAAGTAACTTTGAGAACTAAAGCCGGTGTTATCTGCAACTAAACCTATGGTTAAGTCGCTATCAGTTAATAATTTTGCTGCATATTCTAAGCGGGTATTGCGAATGTAATCGCTGGGTGTAATGTCAAAAAGTGCTTTCATTTTTAATTGCAGTGCACGAGGGCTCAAACACATTGCACTGGCAAACTCTTCGACGCTAAACAGTTCATTTTGGTAATTTTCACGCAAGATTGTTTTTAAGCGCTCTGTAAACGTGTAATCTTTATTCTGCTCTATTTGTGCATCTAAGGTCACAGCATGTGCTTGGGCTGATAACTGTTTTATTAGGTGCTTATTTAACGCATCACGAATGCCTAATAAGCCATAAACCCGACTTTTTAATAATGATGCTTCAAAGGGTTTACACAGGTAGTCATCGGCCAGCAAATCAAGCCCCTTTATTCGGCTGCGACTGTCTGCTTTGGCAGAGAGTAATAAAACAGGGATATGATTAATAGAGATATCTGAGCGAATGGCACTGAGAAGTTGATATCCATCCATCGTAGGCATCATTACGTCACTGAGCACTATATCGGGCATTTGAGTTTGGCACAGCACTAGCCCCTCTTCTCCATTATTAGCGGTGAGGCAGGTGTAGTTATCACTAAATAATGAAACCAGTAACTCACGCATTTCCTCGTTATCTTCAACAATGAGTAGTTTTTTGTTGTTTTCTACCAGCATAGTTTGAGAGGACGCTAGTTGTTTATCCGTTAATAAGTTATCTGATTCACACAATGGCAACGTGACTGTAAAACAACTTCCTTTGTTTATTTTACTGGCTAATGAAATTTGCCCGTCGTATTGCTCTACAAGCTGCTTAACCAGAGCGAGACCTATACCACTGCCTGTTTGGTTGTGTGTTGCAATACGAGTAAAGCGTTCAAAAATAAGCGCTTGCTGGTGCTCTTCAATACCAATACCAGTATCAGATACCGTTATAACAACATTATTGTTTGTGTTAGAAAGCGTTAGATTAACGGTTCCATCTGATGGGGTGTATTTAAGTGCATTGGTCAATAAATTATCAATAATAGATAAAGTATGTTTAGTTTCTAAATTTATGTAACTAGGCTGTTGCGTCGTGTCGTTAAAGGAAAAATTAATATTTTTTTGGGCAAACAAAATAGCAAAGTCGTCTACTATTTGCGCTACAAAAGGGCTCAAAGAATAAGCGGATACATACTCTGTAGCCGAACTTGGACGCTGACTTAACTGTAATAACTCATTGATTAAATTAAGAAGGCGGTGCCCGTTGCGCTTAATTATAGAAACTTGTTGTTGTGCTTGAGCACCAAGTTGTTGCTGTTGTAAGTTTTCTACTGGCGCTAAAATTAAGCTCAATGGCGTTTTAAGTTCATGACTAATGTTATCTAAAAATTGGGTCTTTAGTTGATTGAGCTTTCTTTCTTGTTGAATGAGTTGCTCTGCGGTTTTAGCTCGATAGCGTGACGCTAAAATTAACCATGTAATAATCAAAACTATTATAAAATAAGCCGCATAGGCTAATTGCGTTTGCCACCAAGGAGGCGTTACTGTCAGCTTTAGCATAGTGTGAACTTTGCTCCATTGCCCGTATTGATCTTTTACTTTTAATTGTAATTGATAGTTACCTGCACTTAGCTGTGAATAGTTAACTTGTCGTTGGCTTGCATCGGTATAGATAAATTGCTTATCTAAACCATTTAGCTTGTAAGCATACTGGTATTGATTAGCCGATGAAGCGTTATTAATGGCGGCATATTTAAAGCCAATGACCCCTTGGCTGGTTGGAAAAGAGAGTTTTTTAGTATGGTTTATTAGTTTTGCGGGCTGTTTTTGATCTGTTAGATAGTTTTTTGTTTCACTTGCTTGGTTGTAAATTAATAGCTCAGTTAATACTGGGGTTGGGGCTGAAGTACTCAGTTGCAGTTTACTAGGGTAAAACTGATTAAAGCCATTGATTCCGCCAAAAAATAGCTCGCCATCAGGTGCTTGAAAAGCAGCACCTAAAATAAACGAATTATGCTGCACGCCGTCACGAGGTAAAAAATGCTGCATAGCTTGATTCGTGGGATTATAGCGAGTCAGTCCTTGGTTACTGCTTAGCCATAAGTAGCCTTTACTATCATCTTTAATGGCAAAAATATTATCGTTTAGTAATCCATCATGTTCGGTAATGTAAGAGATTTTTTGTGTTTTTTTATCAAGGCGGTTTAAACCACCAAAGGTACCCACCCATAAAGTATCGTTATTTTGTAGGTGCAAAGAGGTGACCATATTATGGCTTAAACCAGTTTGCGATACCTGATTGGCGGGGTAATGAGTAAATGATTCATCTTCCATGCTTAGATAATCTAAACCTGCACGCGTCCCGACCCATAATCCGTTTGTATTTTGATCAAAAAGCAGAGTAAACACGGTATTGTTAGCAAGACTATTAGTCGAGTCGTCGTGCTTGTAATGTTGAACCTCTAAGGTGTCGGGATTAAAGCGTGTTAAACCTTGATTGCTACCTAGCCATAAATTTCCTTTAGGATCGCTCGTTATCGCATAAACACGATCGCTGCTGAGCTGATGGCTTTGCATTGTATAGGTAATAAAATTATCTTCAGTTGGTTTATATTGCAGTAATCCGCCGCCATAAGTGCCAATCCAAAGTCGCTGCTTGTTATCTTCATGCAGGCTAAAGACATTATTATTGGTTAGGCCGCTTTGTAATTTTGAGTTAACTTTATAGTGCTTAAAACCTGTGTCGGTTTGTTTGTTTAAACCGTCACGAGTACCAACCCATAATTGGCCTTGTGTATCTTTGAGTAGAGCGCGAACAAAATTATGACTAATGGTATTGTCATCATCGCTCAAGTGCTGTTGATGCGAAAATTGATTTTGCTTTTTATCATAACGTTGTAACCCATAGCCATCTGTACCAATCCAAATGATACCGAACCGATCTTGATAAAGTGACAATAGGTAATCATTAGCAAGCCCATTTAGTTGCTGCTTATTGTGCGGTATGTGCTGAAAATTATTTTTAGATGTACTTTGCTCTGTTTTGTAAAATAAACCTTTACCATAGCTTGTTAGCCACAAGGTATCGGTGTCGTCAACTAAGATATCGGTGATCCATACACCTGCAAACTGAGCAAACTCCCCAAAAGCCTCTGTTTTAGGGTTAAATAGGCTAAGCCCTTGTTTGCTTGCTACTAATAGCTGCCCTTGTGCATTTAATTGCAGCCGCCATAAATTTTTATGACTTCCTGCAATGTGATTAAAGGTTTTATGCTTTGGGTTAAACTTAATTAATCCTTCGTTTGTTGCTAACCAGACATTTTGTTGTGTATCTATAACAATATCTTGTATGACGGTATTAGCTTGCTCGGGGCTAGTATAGCTAAACGACTCTACTTCATTCTTGACTATATTTAGACGCGTTAACTTTCCATGCTCATGACCTAACCAAATATTATTTAGGCTATCTGAAGCTAATGACCAAATGCGGTTATCAGTAATAGCTAACTCAGTGTGCGTATTAAAAACCTTAAATTGACCGGTTTGAGTATCAAGTAAATTTAAACCATTACTGGCGGTAGAAAACCAAATAGCATGTTGATCGGCAGTTAGACAATCGGTGACCCAGTTTCCTGAAATGCTAGCCTCAGTAGGGTGAGACTTAAAGCGCTTAAACTCATAACCATCAAAACGATTAAGACCGCCTTGTGTCGAAAACCAGTGAAACCCTTGCTTGTCAGTGATACTGCAAGTAATCGAATTTTGCGATAACCCCTGTTCACTAGAGTATGTATCTAAGTGAATAGGGCGCGCGACGAGTGCACTGTGAAATAAGCATAAAACGCTTAGAATCACGATTTTGTAAAGTGTATGAAGTAAATGCACCCGCTTCCTTGTGCTATTAATATTCCTAAAAGTGAAACAATCATAAACTGCTTTTTTATTAATGTTAAGTTTGATTTTGAGTGTGGCCAATGAGATTTTAAGTTATGGGTATCTTTTTACTCTTGTGTTAATGAATTGCGTAAGTATAATAGGCATCCACTTTGCAGGGGCGTAGTTCCAATTGGTAGAACAGCGGTCTCCAAAACCGACGGTTGGGAGTTCGAATCTCTCCGCCCCTGCCAATTTTTACAAAGTGAATAAAGTCTAGAACTAAAAATCGGTTTGAGTAAGCTTGTTTTTAAGTTTAGATTTTAATGGATTAACCCTGTCGACGTGCAGGGTTGTTGTGTCTGTAGTTAAGGTAATAATATTATGAGCACGAATATAGAAACACCATCAAGTGGGATGGAGTCAGTAAAGTGGTTAGTAGCAATTGCGCTACTTGCAGGCGCAGTCGTTGGTAATCATATGTTTGCAGATCAGTCTGTATTACTACGTGCTATTGGCGTTGTGGTTGCAATAGCGGCGGGTTTAGCTATTGCTTCGCAAACTTTTAAGGGACGTACCTTCCTTGCTTTTGCTAAAGAAGCGCGTATTGAAGTACGCAAAGTAATTTGGCCAACGCGTCAAGAAACAACGCACACGACATTAATCGTAATGGTTGCAACAGTGATTATGGCACTTATCCTTTGGGGATTAGATGGCATTTTATTCCGCGCTGTAGGCTTTTTAACTGGATTGGAGATCTGATCCCATGTCGGATGAGAATAACGAAAAGAAACTACGTTGGTACGTAGTACAAGCTTTCTCAGGTTATGAGAAGCGTGTTGCTCAAACATTATTAGAGCACATTAAAATCAAAGGCCTAGAAGATAGCTTTGGTGAAGTATTAGTTCCTACTGAAGAAGTAGTTGAGATGCGTGCTGGTCAAAAGCGTAAGTCTGAGCGTAAATTCTTCCCAGGTTACGTACTAGTACAAATGGATATGAACGATGCAAGCTGGCACTTAGTAAATAGCACTGAACGTGTTATGGGCTTTATTGGTGGTACATCAGACCGTCCTGCACCAATTAGTTCTAAAGAAGCTGATCGCATTCTTAATCGCCTTCAAGAAAACGCTGAAGCGCCTAAACCAGCAACATTATTTGAACCAGGTGAAGTGGTTCGTGTTACTGATGGTCCATTTGCTGACTTTAGTGGTGTGGTTGAAGAAGTTGACTACGAAAAGAGCCGTGTAAAAGTATCGGTACTTATTTTTGGTCGTTCTACGCCAGTTGAACTTGAGTTTGGTCAAGTTGAACAAGATAAGTAATTGATTTAAAGCGTTGTGTTAAAAGTTTCTTAATTTTTGGCACGAAGCTTGAAAAAGGCCGCTGATTAACTTATAATCAGCGGCCTTTTTGTATTCAGGGAAAACGTTTGTTTAACTGTTTACTAAAAAGTGAGAAACCAATTTTTAAACTGGGAAGCCGCTAGAGTACGCGTCCTCGCGCGCACAAGGCTAAGACCCACCTAATGAGGTATTTATAATGGCTAAGAAAGTTGAAGCTCTAATCAAGCTACAAGTTGCTGCTGGTATGGCTAACCCTAGTCCTCCAGTAGGTCCAGCACTAGGTCAACACGGTGTAAACATCATGGAATTCTGTAAAGCGTTCAACGCACGTACAGAATCTATCGAAAAAGGCGCTCCAGTTCCTGTAGTGATCTCTGTTTACGGCGACCGTTCATTTACGTTCGACATGAAAACGCCACCGGCTGCTTACTTACTTAAGAAAGCTGCAGGTATCAAATCTGGTTCAGGCCGTCCTAACACTGAAAAAGTAGGCACAGTAACTCGTGCTCAACTTGAAGAAATCGTTGAGACAAAGAAACCAGACCTTACAGCTTCTGATTTAGAAGCTGCGGTTCGCACTATCGCAGGTTCTGCGCGTGCGATGGGCTTGAACGTAGAGGACTAAGATAATGGCTAAATTAACTAAACGTATGCGTACTATCCGCGAAAAAGTGGAAGTAACTAAAGATTACGAAATTAACGAAGCAGTTGCTCTTTTAAAAGAATTAGCGACAGCTAAATTCGTAGAAAGTGTTGACGTTGCTGTTAACCTTGGTATCGATGCTCGTAAATCTGATCAAAACGTTCGTGGTGCGACTGTACTACCTAACGGTACTGGTCGTGACGTTCGTGTTGCTGTATTCACTCAAGGCGCTAATGCAGAAGCTGCAAAAGAAGCCGGTGCTGAATTAGTAGGCATGGAAGATCTTGCTGAACTAGTTAAGAAAGGCGAGATGAATTTTGACGTTGTTGTTGCATCACCAGACGCTATGCGTGTTGTTGGTCAACTAGGTCAAATCTTAGGCCCACGTGGTCTAATGCCAAACCCTAAAACTGGTACTGTAACACCTAACGTTGCAGAAGCAGTTAAAAATGCGAAAGCAGGTCAAGTGCGTTACCGCAATGACAAAAATGGTATCATCCATACTACGATTGGTAAGGTTGATTTCACTGCTGAGCAGTTACAACAAAACCTTGAAGCTCTAATTGTTGCGCTTAAGAAGGCTAAACCTTCTCAAGCTAAAGGTGTTTACTTGAAGAAAGTAACTATCTCTACAACAATGGGCGCAGGTGTTTCTGTTGACCAAAGCACTTTAAGCACAGTTGTTGCTTAATTGAGTGTTTACATGGCGTGAAATTTGTACTATAATTTTGCGCCATTTTGTTGATTAATTTAGTTAATCGCAAAGTAAAGAATTCGGGTTGAAGTCCATAATTTCGAAGCGCCTTTGGGCAACGCGATAAATTGGGCTTCCGTCCAAGACCGTAGGCGGCTTCGGCCTTAATATTACCTACGTAGACGGTGTGAATCCCCAGATAGATTTTTCCTAATCTTCTGGCTCTCGCCGTAAAAAGCATCTCCATCTTTATTGATGGGGAAGAGTAAAACAGGGAAGCCGATAAACGGTAACCCATTAAACCAGGAGTAACACCCATGGCTTTAAATCTTCAAGGCAAAAAAGCAATTGTTGCTGAAGTCAACGAAGCAGCCAATGGTGCTCTTTCTGCAGTTGTTGCAGATTCTCGTGGTGTAACAGTTGGTGCAATCACTGCCCTTCGTAAAGAAGCTCGTGCAAATGGTGTTTGGATGAAAGTTGTCCGTAACACTTTAGCAAAACGTGCTTTTGAAGGTACAGAGTTTGAGTGCCTTTCTGACTCATTAGTTGGTCCAAGCTTAATCGCTTTCTCATCAGAGCACCCAGGTGCTGCTGCGCGTATCTTCTCAGATTTCGCGAAAAAGAATGAGCATTTCGAACTTAAGATGGCCGCTTTTGAAGGTAATGTAGTAGACGCAGCTATGCTTGCAACTCTACCTACATACGACGAAGCTGTTGCACGCTTAATGAGCGCTATGAAAGAAGCGTCTGCTGGCAAATTGTGTAAAACAATTGAAGCAGTACGTGTACAGAAAGAAGAGCAAGCTGCTTAATTTTAAGTTGTTTAATCCCTTTCGGTGTAAATTTATTTGGACCTTAGAGTCCGTTAATTATTAGGAAATTTGTAATGTCTGTAACTAAAGACCAAATCCTTGACGCAATTGCTGAAATGTCAGTAATGGACGTTGTTGCTCTAGTTGAAGCAATGGAAGAAAAATTCGGCGTAACTGCTGCAGCTGCTATGGTAGCAGGTCCTGCTGCTGAAGCTGCTGAAGAGAAAACAGAATTTGACGTAATCCTTACTGGCGCTGGCGCTAATAAAGTTGCGGCAATCAAAGCTGTTCGTGGCGCAACTGGTCTTGGCTTAAAAGAAGCTAAAGCACTTGTTGAAGCTGCTCCAACTCCAGTTAAAGAAGGTATTTCTAAGGAAGAAGCTGAAGCTCTTGCTAAAGAACTTACTGAAGCTGGTGCTGAAGTTGAGGTTAAGTAATCTAGCTTTTGCTAGGTTCGCTGCCTGAGAAATCAGGCAAGGGCTGGTGATTATTTAATCACCGGCCTTTTTGCGCTATAGAGCGACTATTCTTATAGCGCAAATAAAATCTGATTTATTCTTTAATTTCAACGCTTTATAGTTTGCTAGTGTTGAGGTGGGATTAAGTTGGAACAACAGTTAAATGTTGTACATCTTGGCATAGATGCCAGTTAAGTCTGTTCTTACAAGAACAGGTCGGGTCAAAGATCAGCAAGCTGAGGAACCCCATGGCTTACTCTTATTCTGAAAAGAAACGTATCCGTAAGGATTTTGGTAAACGTCCACAAGTTTTGGATATACCTTTCTTACTGTCGACGCAGTTAGAATCGTTTAAAAAATTCTTAGTCCCGGACGCTGATGGCGATCATGGTTTGGAAGCTGCCTTCCGTTCTGTGTTCCCAATTAAAAGCTACTCGGGAAATTCTGAGCTTCAATACGTAAGTTATCGTATTGGTGAGCCAGTATTCGATGTAAAAGAATGTCAAATTCGCGGTGTGACTTATTCTGCTCCACTTCGCGTGAAACTGCGTCTTGTAGTAATGGACAAAGAAGCTCCAGGCACAGTTAAAGACATTAAAGAGCAAGAAGTTTACATGGGCGAAATTCCGCTCATGACCGATACCGGTACTTTTGTAATCAATGGTACAGAGCGTGTTATCGTTTCTCAGCTACACCGTAGCCCTGGTGTATTCTTTGATAACGACCGCGGTAAAACTCACTCGTCAGGTAAAGTGCTTTATAACGCACGCGTAATTCCTTACCGTGGTTCATGGTTAGACTTCGAATTTGATGCAAAAGATAACTTATATGTACGTATTGACCGTCGTCGTAAATTACCGGCGTCTATCATCTTACGTGCACTTGAGTACACGAGTGAAGAAATCCTAGATATCTTCTTCGATACTACTGCGTTTGAAATTGCTGATGGTAAAGTTCTTATGGAACTTGTACCTTCACGTTTACGTGGTGAAACTGCCGCTTTTGATATCAAGAGCGAAGACGGTGAAGTCCTTGTTGAAAGCGGTCGTCGTGTTACGGCTCGCCACATCAAGAGCATCGAGAAAAAAGGCATTAATCAATTAGAAGTACCACATGAGTACATCATTGGCCGTGTATTAGCGAAGAACTATGTTGATGAGTCAACAGGTGAAATCATCGCGACTGCAAATGACGAGCTAACGCTTGAAATGATGGCTGAATTGGTTAAAGCAGGTCACACTACTATTGATACATTATATATCAATGAAGTGGACAGCGGCGCTTACATGTCAAATACATTAAACATTGACTCGTCAAGCAACCGTTTAGAAGCACTAGTAGAAATTTATCGCATGATGCGCCCAGGCGAGCCACCGACGAAAGACGCGGCTGAAGCCTTATTTGAGAACTTATTCTTCTCAGAAGAACGCTATGACTTATCAACAGTAGGTCGTATGAAGTTCAATAGCCGTGTTGGTTACGATTCAGACACAGGCCCTGGCACATTAAGCAAAGAAGACATCGTAGCGGTTATGAAAGTATTGATTGCTATTCGTAACGGTGTTGGCGATGTTGATGATATAGACCACTTAGGCAACCGTCGTATACGTAGTGTTGGCGAAATGGCTGAGAACCAATTCCGTGTAGGTTTAGTACGTGTAGAACGTGCTGTACGTGAGCGTTTAAGCTTAGGTGACCTAGACGCGATCATGCCACAAGATCTTATTAATGCTAAGCCTATTTCGGCAGCAGTTAAAGAGTTTTTCGGCTCGTCTCAGTTATCACAGTTTATGGACCAAAATAACCCGCTATCAGAAGTAACGCACAAGCGTCGTATTTCTGCATTAGGTCCGGGCGGTCTAACTCGTGAGCGTGCTGGCTTTGAAGTACGTGACGTTCACGTAACTCACTACGGTCGTGTATGTCCAATCGAGACTCCTGAGGGTCCAAACATCGGTCTAATTAACTCATTGTCTACGTATGCACGTACCAATGACTACGGTTTCTTAGAAACACCTTACCGCAAAGTGGTAGACGGTGTAGTAACTGATGAAGTTGATTACCTATCAGCCATTGAAGAAGGTCAGTTTGTTATCGCACAGGCGAACTCAAACTTAACTGAAACCAATGAGTTTGTAGATGAACTTATTCCATGTCGTCACAAAGGTGAATCAACCTTTATGGGTCGCATGGACCAACAATATATGGATGTATCACCACAACAGGTGATCTCTGTAGCGGCCGCACTTATCCCGTTCCTAGAACACGATGATGCTAACCGTGCATTGATGGGTTCAAACATGCAACGTCAAGCAGTACCAACATTGAAAGCGGACAAACCGTTAGTAGGCACTGGTATTGAGTTAACACTAGCGAAAGACTCTGGTGTAACGATTGTTGCAAAACGTGGTGGTGAAGTAATGTATGCCGACGCAAGTCGCATCGTTGTTAATGTACATGAAGAAGAACGCATTCCTGGTGAAGCGGGCATCGACATCTACAACTTAACCAAGTACACACGTTCTAACCAAAATACATGTATTAACCAAAAACCAACATGCATGGTTGGTGAACCGGTTACTCGTGGCGATGTGTTAGCAGATGGTCCTTCGACTGACTTAGGTGACTTAGCCCTTGGTCAAAACCTTCGCGTGGCATTCATGCCATGGAACGGTTACAACTTCGAGGATTCAATCTTACTATCAGAGCGCGTAGTTGAAGAAGATCGTCTAACGACTATTCATATTCAAGAACTACAGTGTATTGCCCGTGATACTAAATTAGGCTCAGAAGAGATCACAGCAGATATCCCGAACGTGGGTGAATCTGCACTAGGCAAGCTTGATGAATCAGGTGTTGTATATATTGGTGCTGAAGTTAAAGGCGGCGATATCCTAGTAGGTAAAGTGACTCCGAAAGGCGAAACGCAATTAACACCAGAAGAAAAGCTACTACGTGCTATCTTCGGTGAGAAAGCGTCTGACGTTAAAGACAGCTCTTTACGTGTACCAAACTCTGTAACCGGTACTGTAATCGACGTACAAGTTTTCACCCGTGATGGTGTTGAAAAAGATAAACGTGCGTTAGAAGTTGAAGACATGCAGCTTCGCGAAGCGAAGAAAGACTTCAACGAAGAGTTCCGTATTTTAGAAGCCGGTGTTTTAGACCGTGCACGCAAGTTACTTGTGGCAGCTGGTTTCGATGAAGACAACTTAGCGTCACTGAATGCTGAAAAGTTACTAACTCAAAGCCTTGCTGAAGAAGACAAGCAAGCTGAACTTGAGCAACTAGCTGCACAGTACGATGAGCTTAAAGCTGAATACGATAAGAAGTTTGAAAACAAACGTCGTAAAATTACCCAAGGTGATGACTTAGCACCAGGCGTACTTAAGATTGTTAAAGTATACCTAGCTGTTAAACGTCGTATCCAACCGGGTGATAAAATGGCGGGTCGTCACGGTAACAAAGGTGTTATCTCGACTATCGTACCAGTAGAAGATATGCCATACGATGACAAAGGTCGTACGGTAGATATCGTACTAAATCCACTAGGTGTACCATCACGTATGAACATCGGTCAGATCCTTGAAACACATATGGGTCTAGCTGCACGTGGTATTGGTGAGCGCTTAGAAGAAATGATGAAAGAACAACGCGAGCTTCATGAGCTACGCGAATTCATCAAACAAGCTTATGAGATCGGTGAATCTCGTCAGGTTGTGGATATTGCTAGTTTCTCTGATGACGAAATTCGTCGTTTAGCTGAAAACTTGAAAGGTGGTTTACCGATTGCTACTCCTGCATTTGATGGCGCGAAAGAAAGCGAAATCAAAGACATGCTAGAGCTAGGCGGCTACCCTAGAAGTGGTCAGGTTACACTTTATGATGGCCGTACTGGCGATCAGTTTGAACGTCAAGTAACTGTAGGTTACATGTACATGCTTAAACTTAACCACTTGGTTGACGATAAGATGCACGCACGTTCTACTGGTTCTTACAGCCTTGTTACTCAGCAGCCGCTGGGTGGTAAAGCACAGTTCGGTGGCCAGCGTTTTGGTGAGATGGAAGTATGGGCACTTGAAGCTTACGGTGCTGCTTACACACTACAAGAAATGCTAACAGTGAAATCGGATGACGTGAACGGTCGTACTAAGATGTATAAAAACATCGTTGATGGTAACCATAAAATGGAACCAGGTATGCCAGAATCGTTCAACGTATTGTTGAAAGAAATCCGCTCACTGGGTATCAACATCGAGTTGGAAGAAAATTAAGCCAATTAGATGCTGCAGTTAGCGCTGCAGCATCTGTTATGGCTGAATAGAATGTAGGGACGAGAACATCCGTCCTCAAGATTAACTCCGACAGGAGAGCTAAGGTGAAAGACTTACTTAAGTTTCTGAAGCAACAAAATAAGACCGAAGAATTCGATGCAATTCGCATTGGTCTTGCTTCACCAGACATGGTTCGTTCATGGTCATACGGTGAAGTAAAGAAACCTGAGACTATTAACTACCGTACTTTCAAGCCTGAGCGCGATGGCTTATTCTGTGCCCGTATTTTCGGCCCAGTGAAAGATTATGAGTGTTTATGTGGTAAATATAAACGCCTTAAACACCGTGGTGTGATCTGTGAAAAGTGTGGCGTTGAAGTAACACTCACTAAAGTGCGTCGTGACCGTATGGGTCATATAGAACTGGCAAGTCCAGTTGCGCATATATGGTTTTTAAAATCATTACCGTCACGTATCGGCTTAATGCTTGATATGACGCTTCGTGATATTGAACGTGTTCTTTACTTCGAATCATTCGTAGTAACTGAGCCTGGCATGACAACGCTTGAGCGTGGTCAGCTATTAGGTGAAGAAGAATACCTAGATGCACTTGAAGAGCACGGTGATGAATTTGAAGCGAAGATGGGTGCTGAAGCAGTATTAGACTTACTGCGTGAACTCGATCTTGCTCAATTAATTGCAGAAATGCGTGAAGAGTTACCAACAATTAACTCTGAAACTAAGCGTAAAAAGATCACTAAACGTCTTAAGTTAATGGAATCGTTCCACCAATCAGGTAATAACCCTGAGTGGATGATCATGACAGTACTTCCAGTATTGCCACCTGACTTACGCCCATTAGTGCCACTAGACGGTGGTCGTTTTGCGACATCTGATCTAAATGACCTTTACCGTCGTGTTATTAACCGTAATAACCGTCTTAAGCGTCTACTAGATTTAGCTGCACCAGATATTATCGTACGCAACGAAAAACGTATGTTACAAGAAGCGGTCGATGCGCTACTTGATAACGGTCGTCGTGGTCGTGCAATTACAGGTTCTAACAAACGTCCTCTTAAATCGCTTGCTGATATGATCAAAGGTAAGCAAGGTCGTTTCCGTCAGAACTTACTTGGTAAGCGTGTAGATTACTCTGGCCGTTCTGTAATCACGGTTGGTCCTACACTTAAGCTTCATCAGTGTGGTCTTCCTAAGAAGATGGCATTAGAGCTTTTCAAACCATTCATCTATGGCAAATTAGAGCGTCGCGGCATGGCTACGACAATCAAAGCTGCTAAGAAAATGGTAGAGCGTGAAGTAGCGGAAGTATGGGATGTACTAGACGAAGTAATTCGTGAACATCCAGTATTACTTAACCGTGCACCAACACTTCACCGTTTGGGTATCCAAGCGTTTGAACCTGTGCTTATCGAAGGTAAAGCGATTCATTTGCATCCATTAGTATGTGCGGCGTACAACGCCGATTTCGATGGTGACCAAATGGCGGTACACGTACCGCTAACTATTGAAGCGCAGCTTGAAGCTCGTGCGTTAATGATGTCTACAAACAACATCTTATCGCCTGCTAATGGTGAGCCAATCATCGTTCCTTCACAGGACGTTGTATTAGGTCTTTATTACATGACGCGTGATCGTATTAACGCGAAAGGCGAAGGCGCCGTATTTAAAGATCCTAAAGAAGCAGAAAAAGCATACCGTAGTGGTAATGCCGACCTTCACGCTATCGTGAAAGTTCGTATTAGCCAATCAGTTAAAAACGAAGAAGGTGTTGTTGAAGACACTGTAACCGTGATTGATACTACTGTTGGTCGTGCGATTCTGTCTTTAATTTTACCAAAAGGCATGCCGTATGAGTCAATCAACCAAGCCCTAGGTAAAAAGCAGATTTCTGGCTTAATTAATGAGTGTTACCGTCGTCTTGGTCTAAAAGACACAGTTATGTTTGCTGACCAAATCATGTACACCGGTTTCCACTATGCAATGAAGTCAGGTGTTTCAATTGGTATCGATGACTTAGTTATCCCACCAGTTAAAGCAGCAATCATTGAATCAGCTGAAGCTGAAGTAACTGAAATCAACCAACAATTCCAATCAGGTCTTGTAACAGCTGGTGAAAAGTACAACAAAGTTATCGATATCTGGTCACGTGTAAATGAAAACTTATCACGTGAAATGATGGCCAACTTGTCAAAAGACACGGTTATCAATGCAAAAGGTGAAGAAGTAGAACAACCGTCATTTAACTCAGTGTTTATGATGGCCGACTCAGGTGCTCGTGGTAGTGCCGCTCAGATCCGTCAGCTAGCAGGTATGCGTGGCCTAATGGCACGTCCAGATGGTTCAATCATCGAGACGCCAATCACGGCTAACTTCCGTGAAGGTCTAAACGTACTTCAGTACTTCATCTCAACGCACGGTGCGCGTAAAGGTCTTGCCGATACAGCACTGAAAACAGCGAACTCGGGTTACCTAACGCGTCGTCTAGTAGACGTTGCACAAGATTTGGTAATCAACGAAGACGATTGTGGCACAGAAGATGGCTTAACAATGAAACCGCTAATTGAAGGTGGTGACGTTGTAGAAGCACTTCGCGAACGTGTACTAGGTCGTGTTGTCGCTGAAGACGTTGTGATCCCAGGTACTAATACAGTACTTGTTGAACGTAACATCATGCTTGACGAAAAACTGTGTGACCTTTTAGAAGAGCACTCAGTTGATGAAGTTCGCGTACGTTCAGTTATCACTTGTGATAACGACTTTGGTGTATGTGCTAAGTGTTATGGTCGTGACCTTGCACGTGGTCATATCATCAACGCGGGTGAATCAGTAGGTGTTATCGCAGCTCAATCAATCGGTGAGCCGGGTACACAGCTTACGATGCGTACCTTCCACATCGGTGGTGCGGCATCAAGAGCGTCTGCTGAAAATAATGTACAAGTTAAAACAAACGGTACATTAAAACTTCACAACGCTAAATATGTATTAAATACAGACGGTAAGATTGTTATTACCTCTCGTTCTACCGAGATCACTATCATTGATAGCTATGGTCGTGAGAAAGAGCGTTATAAAGTACCTTACGGTGCGGTATTAACAGTGCAAGACAATGCAGAAGTTCAAGGTAACGACATCGTTGCTACTTGGGACCCGCATAGTCACCCAATCGTTCTTGAGCATAAATCAAAAGTATCGTTCAGCGATATCGATGATTCAAACACTGAAGCACAGACTGACGAACTAACGGGTTTAACTCGTGTAGTTGTTAAAGATCTTGCTAAAGCGAATGCGAAAGAGCCAAAGCTTATCATTGAAAGTGATGAGCGTGGCTTGCAAGAAACGCGTCTTCCTTCATTCACTACGATTGAAGTAACAGACGGCGCGACTGCAAACCCAGGTGACGTGTTAGCACGTATTCCGCAAGAAGGTTCGAAAACTCGTGATATCACGGGTGGTCTACCACGCGTAGCCGACTTATTTGAAGCACGTAAGCCGAAAGATCCAGCTATCTTAGCTGAAATCACCGGTACGATTAGCTTCGGTAAAGAGACTAAAGGTAAGAAACGTTTAGTTATTACACCAGCTGAAGGCGATCATTACGAAGAAATGATTCCTAAGTGGCGTCAACTTAACGTGTTTGAAGGTGAACAAGTGTCTAAAGGTGAAGTTATCGCCGATGGTCCAGAATCACCGCATGACATCTTACGCCTACGTGGTGTGACTCATGTTGCTAATTACATTGTTAACGAAGTGCAAGAGGTTTACCGTTTGCAGGGCGTTAAGATCAATGATAAGCACATTGAAACTATTATTCGTCAAATGCTACGTAAATGTATCATTCTAGACGGTGGTGATACTGAGTTCTTAGCCGGTGAGCAAATTGAAGTGGCACGCGTTAATATCGCAAACCGCGACCTTGAAGCTCAAGGTAAGATCCCAGCTAAGTTTGAAATCCAGTTAATGGGTATCACAAAAGCATCACTAGCGACAGAATCTTTCATCTCAGCAGCCTCGTTCCAGGAGACAACTCGTGTCCTAACAGAAGCCGCTGTAAATGGTAAGAGCGATGAACTACGCGGTCTGAAAGAAAACGTAATTGTGGGTCGATTGATCCCAGCCGGTACCGGTTTTGCGTATCATCAAGAGCGTATGGCTCGTCGTAAGCAAAAAGACGTTGTTGAAGAGCAAACGGTAAGTGCGGAAGAGGCAACTCAAGCACTCACTGATGCTTTAAACGCGGATTTATCTGGAAATCAATAAACCGAATATAATCAATAGATTAGAGTTTCATAAGGCAGTTATCTACTGCCTTGTGAGCGGTTTAGGTTGACAGGTCAATCTTTGCTCATTAAAATTCCGCCACCCATTTACTTGCACGTTTAAAACATGCTGGTAAAACAAGGGCGGATTTTTTATTTTTTTCAGTAGTAATTTTAATTTCAGGAGCTATTTAAATGGCAACTATTAACCAGCTAGTGCGTAAGCCACGTCGTAGCAAGGTTACTAAAAGTAACTCAGCTGCGCTTAAAGCGTGTCCGCAAAAGCGTGGTGTATGTACTCGCGTATATACAACTACACCTAAGAAACCAAACTCGGCGTTACGTAAAGTAGCTCGTGTACGTTTAACTAACGGTTTCGAAGTAACTTCATACATCGGTGGTGAAGGTCATAACCTTCAAGAGCACAGTGTAATCCTAATCCGTGGTGGTCGTGTTAAAGATTTACCAGGTGTGCGTTTTCACACTGTACGTGGTGCACTTGACTGTGCAGGCGTTAGCGACCGTCGTCAAGCTCGTTCTAAATACGGTGCAAAACGCCCTAAAGGCTAATTGTTTTCCGTTAGTAAGGCCAAGCACTAAATATTATTAATTATTGTTTTGGGTGATTGACTCGAAAGAGCAAACCTGAATAAACCGGAGATACAAAATGCCTAGAAGACGCGTAATAGGTCAACGTAAAATTCTTCCAGATCCTAAGTTCGGATCGGAACTTCTTGCTAAGTTCGTTAACATCGTAATGTTAGACGGCAAGAAATCTACTGCTGAAAAAATCGTTTATGGTGCGCTAGACGTGGCTGCTGAGAAATCAGGCAAGTCGCACCTAGAAATCTTTGAAACTGCACTTGATAACATCCGTCCACAGGTAGAGGTTAAATCTCGCCGTGTTGGTGGTTCAACTTATCAAGTACCAGTTGAAGTACGTCCAGTACGTCGCAACGCATTAGGTATGCGTTGGTTAGTAGACGCTGCACGTAAGCGTGGCGAAAAATCTATGGGCTTACGTTTAGCTCAAGAAATCGTTGACGCTGCTGACAACAAAGGCACTGCGGTTAAGAAACGTGAAGACGTTCACCGTATGGCTGAAGCGAATAAAGCATTCGCTCATTACCGTTGGTAATCTGTCCTTAACCTTTAAGAGGATTTTATGGCACGTACAACTCCACTTGAGCGTTACCGCAATATCGGTATTTGTGCTCACGTAGATGCAGGCAAAACCACCACAACAGAACGTGTTCTGTTCTACACAGGTCTTTCTCATAAGATCGGTGAAGTACATGATGGCGCCGCAACTATGGATTGGATGGAGCAGGAACAAGAGCGTGGTATCACAATCACTTCTGCTGCAACAACGTGTTTCTGGAAAGGGATGGACGCGCAATTTGACGACCATCGCATCAATATTATTGATACCCCAGGACACGTAGATTTCACTATCGAAGTAGAGCGTTCTTTACGTGTACTAGATGGTGCGGTAGTTGTTCTTTGTGCTTCATCTGGTGTACAGCCGCAAACTGAGACAGTTTGGCGTCAAGCGAACAAATACGAAGTTCCGAGAATGATCTTCGTAAATAAAATGGATCGCACGGGCGCTGACTTCTTAACGGTTGTCGGCCAGGTGAAATCTCGTCTTGGAGCAACGCCTGTTCCAGTCCAGCTGCCAATTGGCGCTGAAGACGACTTTAAAGGTGTTATTGACCTTATTAAAATGAAAGCCATTAACTGGAATGATGAAGACCAGGGTATGACTTTCTCTTATGAGGCAATACCGGCAGAACTTCAGGATTTAGCTGAAGAATGGCGCTCTCATTTAGTTGAAAGCGCTGCTGAAGCCTCTGAAGAACTAATGGATAAATACTTAGAAGGTGAAGAGTTAAGCGAAGCAGAAATTAAAAATGCTTTGCGTCAACGCACATTAGCGAACGAAATTGTTCCCATGACCTGTGGTAGTGCATTTAAAAACAAAGGCGTTCAAGCTGTGCTTGATTGCGTTGTTGAATATATGCCATCACCCACACAAGTGAAACAAATCCAAGGTATCCTCGAAGATGGTACCGAGGAAGAGCGTCCTGCTGATGATAAAGCGCCGTTTGCTGCTCTTGCATTCAAGATTGCAACAGACCCGTTTGTTGGCACTTTAACCTTTTTCCGTGTTTACTCTGGTACTGTTAAACAGGGTGACGCGGTATATAACCCAGTAAAAAGTAAGCGTGAGCGTCTTGGTCGTATCGTTCAGATGCATTCAAACTCACGTGAAGAGATCAAAGAAGTCTACGCAGGCGACATCGCGGCGGCTATTGGTCTCAAAGACGTAACAACAGGCGAGACACTGTGTGATCCGAATTCTATTATTACGCTAGAGCGTATGGAATTCCCAGAACCAGTTATCTCTGTTGCGGTTGAGCCTCGCACAATCGCTGACCAGGATAAAATGGGTATCGCGCTAGGTAAACTAGCGGCAGAAGATCCATCTTTCCGCGTACAAACTGACGAAGAATCAGGCCAGACGATTATCTCTGGCATGGGTGAACTTCACCTTGATATCATTGTCGACCGTATGAAACGTGAATTCAGTGTTGAATGTAACGTTGGTAAGCCGCAGGTTGCATACCGAGAAGCTATTCGTTCAACTGTTGAAGTTGAAGGGAAGTTTATACGTCAATCAGGTGGTCGTGGTCAATATGGTCACGTCTGGCTTAAACTTGAACCGATGGATATTTCGGATGATGAAGCCCCAATTTACGAGTTCGTTAACGAAACCGTAGGTGGGTCAGTTCCGAAAGAATACATCCCTGCGGTAGACAAAGGTATCCAAGAGCAAATGGCTCAAGGTGTACTGGCAGGCTACCCATTACTTGGCGTGAAAGCGACTTTATATGATGGTTCATTCCATGATGTAGATTCGAATGAAATGGCATTTAAAATAGCAGGTTCACTCGCTATGAAGCAAGGTGCGCTAGATGCAAACCCTGCTTTATTAGAGCCAGTAATGAAGGTTGAAGTACTCACTCCTGAAGCAAACATGGGTGATGTAGTTGGCGACCTAAACCGTCGTCGCGGCATGATCGAAGGCATGGAAGATGCACTTGGTGGACTTAAGCAAATTAATGCTCAGGTTCCGTTATCTGAAATGTTTGGTTATGCAACTGCTTTACGATCTGCAACACAGGGCCGTGCCTCATACTCTATGGAGTTTTTGAAGTACGCTGAAGCCTCTAAACAGGTTGCAGATACAATAATTTCAGCTCGCGCTGTTATATGATTTTAGCTTGTCTGGCTCAATACTGAGTCAGGCTTTAATTTCTTTATTAGGAATTTTTTAAGATGGCAAAAGAAAAGTTTGAACGCGTAAAACCGCACGTAAACGTTGGTACAATCGGCCACGTTGACCACGGTAAAACTACACTAACTGCAGCAATCACTAACGTACTTGCAAAAGTATACGGCGGTGTTGCTAAAGATTTCGCATCAATCGATAACGCTCCAGAAGAGCGCGAGCGTGGTATCACAATCTCAACTTCACACGTTGAGTACGATACTCCTACTCGTCACTACGCACACGTAGATTGTCCTGGTCACGCCGATTATGTTAAAAACATGATCACTGGTGCTGCTCAAATGGATGGCGCTATCTTAGTAGTAGCTGCGACTGATGGCCCTATGCCACAAACTCGTGAGCACATCCTACTTTCTCGCCAAGTTGGT